>NZ_JAKGTE010000065.1:0-10413 GCF_022324665.1 Clostridium sp. YIM B02500
ATCAAACTCTCAATAAAAAGTTTAATCTTAGCTTACTCAAATAAAAATTGCTGGTTTACTTAAATGTATTTATCTTATTCTGTTCAATTTTCAAAGACCAATTTTCTTTCTTACAACTTTCGTTATAATTTTATATTATTTTTTGTCACCCTCAAGCGACTTTTTTATTTTATCACTTGATTTTCAACTTGTCAACAATTTTTTTAAAATTTCAAATTCCTTTATTTAAAAGTTCTTTAATATTTCTTTCAAATTGTTTACCGCTCTTAGCGACGTCTTTTATCTTACCATTAATATTTATCTACATATACTCAATCATCTGCAATATGCAGCTTTTATATTCCAAATTCTCTCTTTATATATATAATACTACAATATCCTACTATAGATACACCTGGTATAGTTATCCAATGCATTATATTTAGATTCCTCATATTTCTTAATCATATTAACTTCTTACACTTTAAAAATTTGCTTAGACTCACTATCAATTTATTTGCCCAATGGCTTAATTTTTCACATAAAATATCTGGCTTAAAGTAAAACTTAGTTCCACTCCAAGCCAGATATCAATTTTACCTTATGGTAATTTGTTTCCTGCTGCTAGATATATTTCATACCATTCTTGTCTAGTCAATGTGATATTTGATGCTTTGCATATTTCTTTTATTCGTTCAGCATTCATAGATCCAACTATTGTTTGTATCTTTGCTGGATGTCTTAATATCCATGCAGTTGCAATTGCAGTATTAGTTACTGCATACTTTTCTGCTATTGAATTAATCTTCTTATTTAATTCTGGGAATTTATCATTATCTAAGAATACGCCTTCAAAGAAACCATATTGATAAGGAGACCATGCTTGAATAGTTATATCTTTAAGACGGCAATATTCTAATACTCCCCCATCTCTATCTATAGAAGCATCATTTTTGATATTCATATTTAATCCTGCATCTATCATTCCTGTATGCATTATACTAAATTGCAATTGATTTATAATTATTTTGTTATTCAAATATTTGTTAAGTAATTCTATTTGCATTGCAGTATGGTTACTTACTCCAAAATATTTTACTTTTCCGCTTTCGTGTAATTTAGAAAAAGCTTCTGCAACTTCTTCAGGTTCCATAAGCGTATCTGGACGGTGTAGCAGTAATGTATCTACATAATCTGTTTTTAATCTCTTTAAACTAGCATCTACTGAATTTAAGATATGTTCTTTTGAAAAATCATACATTATTCCTGGTACTATAGAACACTTAGTCTGAATGATCATTTTTTCTCTTATGGAAGAATCCATTTTAATTGCATCTGCAAAAACTTCTTCTGATTTTCCTCCCCCATATATATCAGCATGATCAAAGAAATTAATTCCTTCTTCTAACGACGTCTTAATAATCTTTTCCGCCTCGCTCTTTTCAACTGATGCCATTCGCATGCATCCAAGTCCAATTTCAGAAGCTTTGATTCCGCTATTCCCAATATTTATATTCTTCATCTTTATACCCTTCCTTCTTCAAATCTAATATCTATTTAAAATTTTAAATAAAATATCTATTATATCCATCTATTGTAACTTCTCCTTATATCTTTCCTTCTGCAATAGATTGTTCGTGCTGACTAATCCAATTATATGCATCTTCTTTATCCCTTGTTAAAAGTAAGTATAAGATTTCTATAACAACCATAGCCGATACTCTAGAAAAGCTAAACTCATCTAGAAATAGTTTCTCTCTTGTTGAAGTATTTATATGATATTTGCTTTTGTTGGCAACAGGAGAATTCTCATGATTAGTTATAGAAATAGTTGTTGCCTGTCTTTCATTAGCAATTTCAAGTAAAGCTACAAGCTCTTTTGAAGCTCCTGAATTAGATATTACTATAACTACATCTTCTTTAGTTAAAGTATATGAAAATGCAAGTTGTGTTTCCCATATGGTATTAGTAACAGATGATATTCCTAACTGATTAAACTTATATGCTCCATCCATTGCTACAGGTATTGTATTACCAACCGCTGCAAATTGAACAATTCTTGCTCCTTTAATTGCTTCTAATATTCTTTTTATATTACCTTCATTCATCATTGAAATTGTTTGTTTCAATTCTTCAATTTTATTTGCTAATATATTTTGAAGTGATTGCATTATATTATTGGAATCTAATTCATTTGATATATTACTACTTTTTAAATTAACCATTTCTTTAGCTATTTTAATTTTCAAATCATAAAAACCTTTTAGATCACATTTTTTACAGAACCTAACTATTGTAGCTTCACTAACACTACTTTCTAATGCTAACTCAGAAACAGTCATTTCAATGACTGTTTCTTTATTATTAATTATATAATCAGCAATCTTTTTTTCTGCTTCATGTAAACTTTTATAAATGCAAAGAATTTTATCTAGAACACTCTTTTCTATCTCTCTCACTTTAATAATTACTCCCTTAATCATTGTATTCAATTAATTAATTTGTAAAACTTATTACTCAAAAGTATAGCTTAAATTCCATTGTCTCCTTACCTGGTCCATTATATCCATGACATCAACCGACAATCTTAAAGTATCATTACCCGTTTTATTCATTACCATACTATTTACACATTCAATTTCATATTCTAATGCTTTTGAACCATGGCCTTCTTCAATAATTTCTACACTTCCATCAGGATATGTAATTGTTGCTTTATCTGCTCTTGGAAAATTTTCAACAGTTATATATCCTAATTCTCCACATACAATTCCTCTCTTTGGCTGTTTTGCTCTCATAGTTAATGATATAACTGCCATTTCATCATCAGAATTTTTAAGAATTATACCTGACTGCTCATCTACTCCCGTTTCAAATTTCTTAACTGTAGTTAAAATTTCCTCTGGCTGACTAGAGAGAAAGTACCTTGTAAATGACAATGCATATGTTCCTATATCAAGAAGGGCACCTCCTGCTAAATCTGGGCTAAAAAATCTATTTGTCACATCATACTCTTTAAGGCTTCCAAAGTTAACTTGAATCATTTTAATCTTTCCAAGCTTGCCATCATCAACAATTTTACGTAACTTTTTATATAACGGCATATGATAAATAGTCATTGCTTCTGCCACTATTAATTTTTTCTCATTTGATAAGTCAACTATTTCTTTCAATTGCTTTCCATTTACAGTAATTGCTTTTTCACAAAATACGTTTTTATTATTATTAAGACTCTTAATTATATAATCATAATGATTACAGTGAGGCGTGGCTATATAAACAACATCTATATTATCATCCTTTAGCATCTCATCGTAATCTCCGTAAGCTTTTTCTATGTTATATTTATTAGCAAAATCCCTTGCCTTTTCAATATTTCTTGAACCTACCGCATATATCTGCCCATTCACTTCATTTATAGCCTTTGCAAAATCTGCTGCAATTGTTCCTGGCCCTAGTATTGCCCAATTTATTTTATTCATATCCTTCACCTCATATGTTTCAATTTTAAATTTTATTCTTAATTAAATTATTTTTGTGAAATTTCTCTAATACCTTCTTTACTAGCAATAATTACTTTTGTAATTACATTAGTAAATAATGATGTTTCTATAACTCCACAAATTCTTATTAGATTATCATTTAGTTTATGAATATCTTTTACATTATTAAAGAATACATCTACTAATAGGTTGCCATTATCACTTATAGTAAATCCATCTTTTATATCGCTACTTCTAATCACCGGTTTCCCATTTAATTCTAGTACTTTTTTTTCAACATACTTCAAAGAATCCTCTAAAACTTCAAGTACTACCGGAACATTAAATGTTAACTCTTTTTCAACTTTTGCTTCATCAACAAGGAGAATATATTCTTCTGCCATACTAGCAATTAACTTTTCCTTAGTATGAATTCCTCCACCACTTTTCAATGCATTTAATTTTTCATCAACTTGGTCACAGCCATCAAAAGCAACGTCCACTTTATCCACAGAACTTGTGTGCAAAACTTCTAAACCTTTTTCTATACAAAGCATCTTTGTTTTCACTGATGGAGTAACTATCTTTACGTTAATATTTTTATCCTGTTTTATAAATTCTATTAAATAAGCTATGCTCCTCCCTCCGCCTAGACCTACTATCATCCCATCTTTTATATATTTCATGGCTTCCTTAGCACTATTTTTCTTTAAATCGTTATCACTCATTCTCAATATCCTCCTAAATACAGTATCAAGTTAATATAATCATAATATGATATATTTATTTCGTCAACATTATTATTTACGAAATAAAGTTTCATAAAATATCATATTTTATTATAAGCTTTACTAAATGCAAAAAAATGATGCTTTAAAGTAGTATAAATCACTTTAAAACACCATTATTATATATTTAAATATACTTTTTATATCTTCTAAGTACTTTAGCAATAGGCAATCCAAGCAATAATCCAATAACAATCTGAGTCACATTTCCAGGTATTGATGCAACTGGTGATGCCCAGTTTCCATAAAGTATTCCTTCAGTAATGTAGTATCCGATTATCATCCAAATACCTGATAAGATAATTGCTAAAAGATTAAGTACAATACTATTACCTTCTTCATTTTTACTCCACGATATGGCACCAACCATGTATCCCATAATTCCTCTTACTACGAACGTAAATGGAGCCCAAAGTGCCCATCCTGATGATAAATCAAATATTGCCATTCCTACAGCAGCAGCTATAGCCCCCTTCTCTTTTCCGAAAACAATTGCTGTAACAAATAACATTACAGTTCCTAAATGAACTAATCCGCCAGTAGCTAATATTGGCAATCTAATATTTATAAATGCTGTTGCAACAAATACTAGTGCTGTTAATAGTGCTGTTTCTACCATGTCTTTTGTTTTAAATTTGCTTTTTCTTCTGTTTATTTCCATTCCTTGCCCCACCTTTGCTTAATTTAATAATTAATTATTTAAGTGTCTAATAAATGAATTTACTAATTCACCATTACTTTCAAAGCCTAGATCTTTTAGTCCGTTCTCAATTATATTTAATGCATAAAGAATCTTATCAACTTTTGCATTCTCCCCCATGTGTCCTATTCTTAAAATTATATCTTCGTATGGATTTAGTGATGTTATAATTAAAGTATTGTATTTACTCAACATATGATTTTTAAGCCTCTGAGCTCCTATGTTTTCCGGTATTTTGACTGCTGTTACTGTATTTGAATAACCATCTTCTAAAAATAATTCAAGTCCAAATTCACTAACAGCCTTCCTAGTCGCATATGCTATTTTTTCATGTCTCTTGAGCACATTTTGAATTCCTTCATCCAAAATATTATCAACCGCTTTATCTAACCCCATGATATCACTTATTGGCATTGTGTACGGAAACCACTTATTTGCGTAATAATTTTCCCAGATATTAAGATTACAGTAAAACCCTATTACTGGAGTCTTTCTATTTTTCATTGCTTCTTTAGCTTTTTCGCTGATGCTTACCATAGTTAATCCCGCTGGAGCTGAAAATGCTTTCTGAGATCCACCTAATGCTATATCAATCTTCCAATCATCAACCCTTATTTCTTCTCCACCCATTGCAGAAACAGAATCAACAACAGTTAAAATTCCATACTCATTTAATAATGGGCATATCTTAGATAAATCATTTAAAACTCCTGTTGGCGTATCGCAATGAACTATTGTTGCATACTTAAAATCATGATCCACACTTAAAAATTCATTTAACTTACTTTCATCTATAGCTTTGTTATAATCGCACGAAAAATATACCCCTTCTCCTCCGTACATTTCAACAAAGTCCTTAAAACCTCTCCCATAAATTCCATTGTCTAAAACAAGTACTCTATCACCTGGTTCAGTAAGAGATGCACATGCCGCTTCTAATCCTAAAATACCTTCCCCACTTAGTATATATACCGGATTTTTTGTCTCAATTATTTTCCCTATTGTATCACAAGTATTTTTATAGAATTCCACAAATTCTTCGTCTACGTCTGGATTAGTAGTTATCCTAGCTCTTTCTAACCTTACATTCTCTCTAACATTTGTCGGACCCGGAGCATAAACAAATTTCTCATTCATAGAATACATCACCTTCCTTTCTTCTGTATTTTAATATTAATTAAAATATCATATATAATAAAAAAAGTAAATTGTACGGATACAATATCTTTTTTATTTTAATTCTCTATTAAAATGTAACTTTCTAAATCGATCATTTTCATAAAATTAAGCCTTAAAAAGGCATAGCATCCGTAAACTCTCTAATGATAACCTACTATAAAATAAAAAATAAGCTTTCAAAAACAACTTGAAAGCTTATTTAATAGAATTTATAAATTTTTTTATGAATTCTTAGATTTATTTTGCATTTATTTCTTCTCTGTTAATTTCAATGCAAAATCCAATACCTTTTGACCATTCATCATTCCATAATCAACCATTGGTATTACATCTACTGGAATTCCTAATGGCTCACAAATTTTCTTTGCCTTTCCTAATGTATATCCAACTTGTGGTCCTAACAAAGCAACATTTACACCATCTAGATTTTTATCCATTTGGCTTTCTGGAAAAGCTTCAATATCTACTTCTATACCTTTAGTCTTGGCTGCATCATTCATTTTATTAACTAAAAGACTTGTTGACATTCCTGCTGCACAAAATAATCTAATTTTTATCATATTAATTCCTCCTAAACAATGTATTTATTCTAGTGTTATTACTTAGTTAAAGTATTTACAAATTTTCTTAATTTAATTATTTAATCAATTAAACTATTTTTTGTTATTAAATAATCCTGTCTATGTTCAAATAAAACCCTATTATAGGAAAACCATTAAATATTAATTTTTCCTTTTTATTGATCGGTATGAATTTATTATATAACAATAAATTTTCTTTGTAAATGTTTTCCGCTATATCCAGCTAGGAAAAGATTAGCTTCAATAGGATAGTTGCGATTAATCTTTTATATAAATTTAATCATTTAGAACCGCAACTAATAGCAAACTATCGGAGTACCTTCTTCAATATTATTAAATAAGACCTTTGCTAGGTAATATGGTGCATTAACGCATCCATGAGAACCATTCGCTTTGTATATGTTTCCACCAAACTCTGATCTCCAGCTTGCATCATGTATACCAACATTCCCATAAAAAGGCATCCAGAAAGAAACAGAGCTACTATAATTTTCACCTTTCAAGGTAGCATCCTTTTGCTTATAATTTAATCGATAAACTCCAGTTGGAGTGGGAGAGCCTCTGCTTGCATTACCTGTAACAACATCACCTTCTATTACAAGTATTCCATTTTTGTAATACCATAAGTGTTGAATATTCATATTAATTTCCACATAAGTATTGCCTATGTCATTACTATCATGAGATAAAGCAACTTGCTTATATATAGGCTCTTTTGCTATATTTTCTCCTTTCTCAATATCTTTAATCAACTCTTTTGCTTCCTGTGAAGTATCAATTACCCATCCATAATTTCCTCCACTAACTTTTGTTATTGTTCCTAAAGATGTTTTGAAATCTCTTGTTTTTCCTGAGGTATTATACGTATTAGCAATTTTTTTCATATACTCATAGACTTTTTTTTCATCAATTTCAACAGAATAATCTTGATCTACTTTAAGCCAATTGTGTATTACTGATCCATCAATAACTTCATTATCTTCGCCGAAGGAATATGTAATTTTTGATGATGCATATTTATCGAGTATATTTTTAGCTTCTAAAACTTCCTTAGATGTTGATATATACTTAGGATTCTCATAGCAATTAATTGATTCTAAATTAATTTTCTTCTCCCCACTAACAATTGCCTTTATTAAGTGTTCATACAAAGCATCTTTATTAATCTTATTTCCATATATCTCTTTGTTAATTATATATCCATCATCTTTATATTCTAATTCAGGATTTTTAGGTGCCACTACACTGCTTCCTGTTATACAAGAAAGATTATTAAAGCTTTTCTTTAATAAATCTTCGTTATATGATACAGAATCCGTAATTGTATAATTCTTCTCTCCTAAAAAAGATAAAATCCAAGCAAATGGAATCTGCTTACTTTTCAGTTCTTTAATTTTGTCTCCTAAATCATATCTTAAGTTAATATCCGCTTCTTTTATTTCTTCCCTTGTACCATAACGTTCTTCTAATTCCACTGAATATGTGTCCATTTTAGATAATATTTCTTCTTCTGCCTCTTGCACTGTTTTACCTGAGACGTCAACTCTGTTAATTGTTGAACCAAAATAAAAATGATTGATAAAATGTATAGAAACTATTGAATATATAGCTACCAGGGCACAAATAATCATCATTATTCTTTTTGGATATTTTATGTATTGTAATATTTGTTTTATCATACTTATCCCACCTGACATCATTCAACCTTACAATTTTCATTTTTAAATCCTAAAATTATAGCTTGCACAAAAAATATATTAAGTAACTTTTATTGAAGTTTTATATTTTAATAATTATGTAATTATAATTATATTTAGAACATTTTAAATTCAATTTATTAATTATAAAATGTTTATTATTATTTATAAAAAAAGGAAAGTTCTGACCTAAAAAGATCAAAACTTTCCTTCGCATTAATTATAATTAAATAGAGCTGTTTACTCTCGTGTGTTGATTAGAAATATCTCTAATATTACTCATGAACAATAACAGGGCAGCCTGGGCTAATATTATCAAATATTGCCTTAGCTACATAATATGGTAGGTTTACACATCCATGTGAACCACCCGTCTTATATATTTCCCCTCCAAATTCATCTCTCCAACTAGCATCATGAAGACCAATATCATTCTTAATAAAAGGCATCCAAAAGCTAACTGGTGATGCATAATCTTCACCTATTAATACTGAATCTCTTTGTTTCGAATTTAAGTAAAACACTCCTGTTGGTGTTCCATGCCCAGTACTTTCATTACCTGTAACTAGATCACCTTCTACAACAAGATATCCATCTTTATAGAACCATAAATGTTGTTTACCTTTATCAACTTCAACAAAAGTATCACCAACATTACTAAAATAACTGGATATAGAGGTTTGAGTATATATTGGATATTTACTTATAGTTTGTCCACTCTTTATATTATCTATTAGAACTTTTGTTTCCTCAGACACATCAATCATCCAACTATGGTTATTACCATTATCTCCACCACTAACCTTTATACTTGTCCCAAGTGATGATGCATAAGTATTTGCTATATTATCTACATAGTTTCTAACCATATTTTCATCAATTGTCACATTAAAATTACTATCAACACCAATCCAATTCTTTATTATTGAACTATCTAAATATTGTGTTAATCCTCCAAAATTATAAGTAATTTTAGAAGCCAAATATCTATTAAGTGTATCTCTAGCGATAACAACTGCTGGAGAATTTATTTTGAATCTAGGTTCTGAACTTTCGTAACAGTTAGCAGCTTCTAAATTCAATATTGTATCCCCATTTTGAATCGCTTTTACTATACTTTTATATAATATATCTTTGTTTATTTTGTTTCCATAAACTTCTTTTGATATTACATAATTATTATTTACTAAGACTAAAGTAGCATTTCCAGATTGAACCACTTTACTATCATCAGAACAACTTAGTTTATTTATAGAATCCTGTAACAATTTATTATCAAATGTGATACCTGAATCAGTTTTCAAACCAATGTCAGATCCATTAATTTGTTCCTGAACTCCTCCTCTTTCCTGTAATATTAATGCATATGTTTCAGGTAACTTTTGTTTTTCATTTGTAGTTTCAGCATATGCACCTATACTATTAATAAGAGAAATAAAAAATACAATGCTCAGACAATAGAAAAAGGTTATCATCTCTTTAGCAATTTTATTAGATCTATTTTGTTTTTCTTCCATAAAAACCCCCTTATATAAGATTCTATTAATATTAAATTTTTGCACATACAAGAAATTTTTATATAAATATTGTAAAGCTGCTATATACATTATTCCCCCTTTAAACGTTCTTTGTAAAATATAAAATCTCTTGAATAATATAACATGTTATTAACAATTGTACATTACATATTATACAATATTTTCCATACAATAATCAATTGTCATATAATATTTCTCTTAAGTTAATTACATACTTATGTTAAATAACAAAATCTCAGTTGCTTGTATGGTCAGAAACTTTCTTAATCAGCTGCATTTCTAAGTGTATGTAAGAAAAATTTCCAAGTAAATATATTTTCTATTTTACTCCATTTATACAACTTTCCATTATTAATCAGTCTTTTTCATATTTTATCTGCAAACTTAAATTCATATAAAATCAGGACCACCCGTAAAACGGGTGGTTTGCTCTGCGCCTGTAAGGCTTTGTTGCTGGCTGTGCTACTCG
>NZ_JAKGTE010000066.1:0-9270 GCF_022324665.1 Clostridium sp. YIM B02500
TGTAATTCTTTGGCTATAAGTTGTTCCAAATGTGCTAGTTCAAAGCTTGTTCTTTGAGGCTAGCACTTTGGGTTCAACTTTATAGCCTTAGAATTACCCATCAAAATAACCTAGAAACTGGAACAAAAGTATATTATTCATTTCGGTGAGTTATACGCATAAGTATAGATTGTAGTTGGGTTATCTATAAATAAAAAGGTAAAGATAGTATTTTTATAAACCATCTTTACCTTAAATATAACTTTTCCAATTCGTATGAGATCTATGAAACATTTTATACCAAACTACATTTAGTTGAAATTTTTATAATATTTGAATTAATACTCTGCAAATATTCTTTTTATTTCAGAGTAGTCTTTAGTCTTAGTAAGTGCCAGTGTAAGTAATATCCTAGATTTTGGAGGTGATAATGTATAACTTGGAATACAATTTGAGTATTTATCTATAGTTGAATCCGTTAATATTATACCGTTTCCTATTCTTGAAGATCTCACAACCGGAATACCCTTTGTTTCAAGATTCTTGATTTCTTCCAACCAATTTGAGCTGAAAGTACCACTTCCCGCACCTGCTATTACAATTCCTTCTGAGTTTTGAGCAAAGTAGTCAATAATCGAAGGATCAGCGTCAATATGGAAATATGCGATAGAAACCTTAGGCAGCTCAGTTAATCCTGTAACATCGAATTGTGAATAAATTGTATGTGGTTTTATTGACTTATTAAAAAAGAATGGTATATTGTCTCTCATGTAACCAAGACATCCAAATTCAATTGAGTTAAATGCATTTGTTTTAAATGTGTTGATTTTTTGGACATTTCTTCCACTATAAATTCCATCTGAAAAAACAACCATTGCTCCATGCCCTCTTGATAAATCGCTAGCAGCTAATGCTACTGACTGATATAAATTTAAAGGTCCATCTGCACTTGTTGCAGTTGAAGGTCTCATTGCTCCTGTTAATACGACTGGTTTATCTGTTTTAACTGTTAAATCTAAAAAGTATGCTGTCTCTTCTAATGTATCAGTACCATGGGTTATTACAAAGCCATCGACATCGTCTTGCTTTGAAAGTTCATTTATTCTATTAGCAAGAATTAACCAATGATTCATAGTTATATCATTACTATCAACATTAGCAATCTGCTCACCATATATATTAGCTATTTTATCAAGGTTTCTGACACTACTAACCAGCACTTCTATATCTATGTTACCTGCTGTATAATTAGTAGTCTTCCCCTCTTCTCCTGTACCAGCTATAGTTCCTCCAGTAGCTAGAATTATTATATTTTTTAATTCAGAATTTTTCGGATTAATTTGTATCATTTTTATCCTCCCCAATTTCTATGTGCCATATTTTCTAAAACAATAATTCGAAAATATATGCATTTCTTTATATATTTTAACGAGTTAGTGCATAGATTTATTATTCTACTTATAATACCTAATAAATATAAATTATAGCATATTAATAAATAAATCAAGTAAAAAACCATGAAAAATATATAAAAAGAACATTGTTTCTCACTATCCATTAAATATTGAAACAATGCTCTTTATTTCTCATATAATAATTTTTAATTATTAATTACTTTATCTAAGAACTCTTTACATCTATCGCTAGTAGGTGCAGTGAATATTTCTTCCGGAGGTCCTTCTTCAACTATATATCCTTGGTCCATAAATATAACTCTATCAGATACATCTCTAGCAAAATTCATTTCGTGAGTTACTACAACCATTGTCATTCCTTCTTGAGCTAGATCTTTCATAACCTTAAGCACTTCACCAACCATTTCAGGATCTAGTGCAGAAGTTGGTTCATCAAATAACATTATCTTAGGATTCATTTCAAGAGCTCTGGCAATTGCAACCCTTTGTTTTTGTCCACCAGATAAAGTATCAGGATAAACATCCTTTTTATCTTTTAATCCAACTTTGTCCAATAACGAAAGAGCTTTTTCAGTCGCTTCAGCTTTGTTCATCTTCTTTAATTCTAAAGGTGCTAATAACATATTTTGAAGAACTGTTAGATGTGGAAATAAATTAAAGGATTGAAACACCATTCCGATTTCTTCTCTTAATTTATTTATGTCCTTATTATTTACAAGCTCTTGGCCTAGTATTGTAATACTACCTGCTTGAATTTCTTCTAAACCATTAAGACATCTTAAGAAAGTACTCTTTCCTGATCCTGAAGGGCCTATAATGCAAAGAACTTCACCTTCTGTAACATTTACTGATATATCTTTAAGAACTTCTAATTGTCCATAACGTTTTTTAAGATTCTTAGCGCTTATTACCATAGCTGATTTTCCTTTCTATATAACTTGATATTAAAGTCAATATTGTTATTACTATAAAATACATACAAGCTACAATTGCATACATCTGAAGTGCCTTAAAATTTCTTGCAATAATAATTTGGCCTGATGATGTAAGTTCTCTTATACTAATAACTGTCAATATTGATGTATCCTTCAATGTAACAATAAATTGATTTAATATAGATGGAATCATAATCTTAACAGCCTGGGGTAAAATAACCTTTCTCATAGCCTTTGAGTAATTAAGTCCCAAACTTCTTGCAGCTTCCATTTGACCATTATCTACAGCTTGTATTCCGCCTCTAAATATTTCAGCCATATAAGCCGATGCATTTACAGTAAGAGTTATTACACCTGCAACTATAGGGTCAAATCTTATACCAAATGCCTGTCCAACACCAAAATATAAGAATAAAGCTTGAACCATAAGTGGTGTTCCACGGACAATGTAGATATATATTGTAGATATACCTTTTAAAATTTTTGAAGTACTTATGCTAAATATTCCTAAAATTATCCCGAATATAACTGCTAATATTAATGATATTACTGCAACTTCTATTGTTACTGAAAGCCCGCTTAATAAACTAGGTAGACTATCTTTTAGTAGTTGAAAAATCTCCATTTTTAATTCTCCTTACTATTTTCCTATATATTGACCAACAATTTGGTCATACTTTCCATCATCTTTTAATTTCTTTAATCCTTCATTAAATTTCTTTAATAGATCTTGATTTTCACCTTTTTTAACTGCAAATCCATAATTTACAGCATCTAATTTATCTCCAACAATTTTTAATTTTGCTCCACTATCCACTTTAATCTTGTATGCAATAACTGGGTAATCTTCCATTAGGAAATCAGTATTTCCATTTTCAACAGCTTGGAACATTGATGGAGAATCCTCAAAATAATTTAGCTTTAATCCATATTTAGCTTCATTATCCTCAGCGAATTTTGCTCCTGCTGTTCCTTTTTTTATTGAAGTACTTTTTCCATTTAAATCATTGACTCCATTAATTGAAGTGTTATCCTTATTTGTAACTATTGATAACCCTGATACAAAGTACCCATCAGAAAAGTCTAATGTTTGTTTTCTTTCATCAGTTATAGTAATAGCTGCTATAGCTCCATCCAATTGATTAGCTGTAAGCCCTGGAATTATTCCGTTAAAATCCATTGGTTTTAATTCATATTCAAAATTTTCTTCTTTTGAGATTGCATCTAAAAGTTCCACATCTATTCCTTTATATTTCCCATTATCTTCGAAAGAGAATGGTGCAAATTTTGAATCGCATGCAATAACATACTTTTTATTTCCTTCACCTGATCCTGTATCACTCTTTGATGCACCACATCCAGTCATTAGCCCTATAGACATTACTGATGCTAATAAAATACTTAATAATGATCTTTTGTTCATTTTTCCTTGCCCCTTTGCAATATTTATTTAATTTTAATTAAAAAATCTAATTTATTGCACTCTGAAAAAACAATTCCACACAATAAATTTCAAATGATTTTTTACTTCATTATGAAACTTATTATATAGTTTAATTCAAAAACTGTCAATGCATTAAGTATATGTATAAATATAACAAGCCATATAATAAAATAATTATATCTAATATATATGCGCGTTTATAGGCAATATTTACTGTTTCAAAACAAAGATTTTATAAAAGCTATGTATTCATAATTATGAATCAAGTGATGCATTCTCCTTCATTTTTGATATTTAATACTTATTTTATGAATTAAGTTTTTATTTCAGTTTCAAATTCAATTTTAATAGGAAAAAGCTATAAATTAGAAACATCGTCTCCTAAGTTCATAGCTTTTTAATTTAAAATAAACTCATAGCTTATTTTAATCATTAGTAGTTCATATTTTATCTACTATTTATTTAGCAATATATTGATCAACGATCTTATCATATTGCCCATTTTCTTTCAATTTTTTCAAACCTTCATTGAATTTCTTTAATAAGTCTGCATTCTCACCTTTTTTAACTGCAAATCCATAATCAACATTTGTTAGCTTATCTCCTGCAATTTTTAATTTTGAATCAGGATCAACCTTAATTTTATATGCAATAACAGGATAGTCTTCTAATAAGAAATCGCAATTCTTATTTTCAACAGCTTGGAACATTGATGGAGAATCATCAAAATAGTTTAGCTTTAATCCATATTTTGATTCATTGTCTTCAGCAAATTTTGCTCCTGCTGTGCCTTTTTTAAGTGATGCATTTTTACCTTTTATATCGTCTACACCTTTTATATCAGCGTTATCTTTATTAACAACTAATGATAGCCCTGAAACAAAATATCCATCTGAGAAATCTAAAGATTGTTTTCTTTCATCTGTAATACTCATTCCTGCAATAGCACCATCTAATTGATTAGATGTAAGTCCAGGAATAATTCCATTAAAGTCCATTGGCTTTAAATCATATTCAAATTTCTCTTCCTTTGCAATTGCATCTAAAAGTTCTACATCTATACCTTTATATTTTCCATCTTCCTCAAAAGAGAATGGTGCATATTTAGCATCACATGCAATTACATATTTCTTGTTTCCATCACCACTTTTTGCTGAATCATTTTTTGATGACCCACAACCTGCCATTATACCTACTGTCATAACTGATGCTAGTACAATTCCTACTAACGATTTTTTGTTCATTTTTTTTCCCCCTTAATTAATTAAAAAAGTATTTATTAATAATTTTTATTTTATAATAAGTTAAAATTTTTACACATTCTTTGTAAATATAGAAGTTCTTATCATACCTTTACATTCAAAAAGCAAAACTCTTCTTCTAACTAAAAGCTTACCCTAAACTTTACTTCTTATACTATAATGCTTTCATTAGTATTTACTCTTGATTCTAAATGTAGAAGATGCTCCGTTATAAGTTTTTCTGCAGTTTTACTATCTCTATGAATCAGTGCTCTTGCTATATTTATATGTTCTTCTTTTTCATTCACAAACTCTAAATGTTTGCTATCTGTCATTAGTATCCGTGATAAATTTTCCATAACTCCTTCACACATTTCAATTAGAAGAGAATTGTGAGTTGCCTTTATGATCGACATATGAAACATATCATTTAACTCATTAAACCGTGCAATCTCATTTTCCTGCGAGACTTCTGGAAATTTCGCAGCTAATTGCATTATATTTTGCAATTCCGAATCACTAGCCAGTTTAACTGCTAAACTTACAGCTACTTTTTCAAAAATAAATCTCATTTGAAAAGATTCTCTTATATTTTTCTGTGTTATAGGTTTTACTAAATAACCTTTTCTAGGTAAAGATTTAAGATATCCTTGAATCTCTAACGCTCCTAGCGCATCTCTTACAGGTGTTTTACTCACATTGTACTTATCTGCCAATTCTGATAATGTAAGAAAATCGCCATCCTTTATTCTTTGGTTCAAAATATCTAACTTAATTTGCTTATATATTTCTTTAGCATACGACTTTTCAGCTTGACACAGATTTATCTCTCCTTTCACTGAAATTCATTGAAATCCCACTGATATATCAGCAATAATAAATAAAAAAAAGCAATAAAACACCTATATAAAATAAATGCTCCATTGCTTTATCTATGTCTTATTATATTTTATAACACTACCATTTGTCAATATTTTATTGATATTTTTTTATATTTATCACAAAACTTATTAATATATTGAGAATTTAACAATTAATAACAAACAAATCTAGAGTCTCCCCCTTATGCACTTTCTAAAAAACACATAAAATAAAGACTGAAAGCTATAAATATTATGCTTTCAGCCTATATCTTTATATAAACAGAATTAATTATATGTTAATGACTTATCTTTATAGATAAACCAACTATAATCTATACTTATGCGTATAACTCTCCGAAATCATAAATATTTTGATTCCGAAAATCTATGAAAATATCGCTGAAGGTTCAAAGCAGCAGATTGCATCCACTTTAGCATGCTCCAACTTTCAGTTTGACAAGCTAAAGTGGAACAATCTACAGCTAAGAACCTTTAACAGCTCATTTCCAAATGTTTTCTCCACAAATATATTTATGATTTCTAGTGAAGATACGAACTTAATGTTTTAGTAACTTTGTAAATATATTTATCTAATAAGTCGAATTCTTAAATTGGATAGATTTACGCTATGAAATATATCCTGACTAGAAATAAGAATTATGCTTTTGTGAAATGTTTCATTAGGAATTTGATGGCTCTGATTCTTAGACTAAAAGTTGTTCCAAGTATGCTAGTTCAAAGCTCGCCTTTGAGGCTAGCATCTTGGGTGCAACTTGTGATCTTAGAATCATCCATCATAATTTCCTTAGAAACTGGAACAACAGCATAATCCTTATTTCGGCGAGCTATATGCATATGTTCAGATCTTAAGTGTAGTAAATTTTAAACTATGCAAATGGATTTTCAGTTTTGTAAAGCATACCTTTTGGTTGATTGAATCCAACTTCTTTAACACCTAAATATCTAAATAAGTTGTAAACAGCTTTTCCAAAGTGTCCAAATGAAACTGCTCCATGATGAGGATATCTGCCTTCTACTAATACGTGACGATAGAATCTTCCCATTTCAGGAATTGCAAATACTCCTATAGCTCCAAATGAACGAGTTGCAACTGGTAATACTTCACCTTCTGCTACATAAGCTGTAAGTTCTGCATCTGCATTACTTTGTAATCTGAAGAATGTAATATCTCCTGGTACTATGTCTCCTTCAAGTGTTCCTCTAGTTATATTTGGTTCTTGATTTGGTTCAAGAGCTCTTGCCATAATCATTTGGTTTTTCATTGTTCCACATGTTAATTTACAAGCTGCTGTATTACCACAGTGGAATGCCATGAATGTATCATTTAATGAATAATTAAATTTCCCTTTAACTTCTGATTCATACATATCAGCTGGAACTGTATTGTTTATATCAAGTAATGTTACAACATCTTGGCTTATGCAAGTTCCAATGTATTCACTTAATGCACCATAAATATCAACTTCGCATGATACTGGAATTCCCATAGCTGTTAAACGGCTGTTTACATAACATGGTACAAATCCAAATTGTGTTTGGAATGAAGGCCAGCATTTATTTGCAAATACAATGTATTCTCTTGAACCTTTATGTTCTTCCATCCAGTCTAATAATGTAATTTCATATTGAGCAAGCTTTGGTAAGATACCAGGCATTTTATTTCCTTCACCTAATTCTTTTTCCATGCTAGCTATAACGTCTGCAATTCTTGGATCATCTTTATGATCATTAAATGCAGCAAATAAATCTAGTTCTGAGTTTTCTTCTATTTCAACACCTAAATTGTATAATTGTTTAATTGGTGCATTACAAGCTAAGAAATCTTGAGGTCTTGGACCAAAAGAAATTATCTTTAAGTTCTTTAATCCAAGTAGTGCAGTAGCAACTGGTACAAATTCAGAAATCATTCCTGCAACTTCTGGAGCTGTTCCTACTGGATATTCTGGAATGTATGCTTTAATGTTTCTTAGAGCTAAATTGTAGCTTGCATTTAACATTCCGCAATATGCATCTCCACGTCCGCCTATTAAATTATCTCCACTTTCTTCTGAAGCAGCTGCAAACATAACTGGTCCATCAAATTCTTTAGCAAGTAAAGTTTCTGAAGTTTCAGGACCAAAGTTTCCTAAATATACAACTAATGCGTTTACTCCAGCTTCTTTAACTTCAGCTAAAGCTTTTCTCATATCCTTTTCATTTTCAACAGTTGTTTGACATTCAAAAATTTCTCCATTAAAAGCTTCTACTACTGCTTTTCTTCTATTTGCTGATAATTCCATTGGGAAACAATCTCTGCTTACTGCAACAATTCCTAATTTTACTTGTGGTATATTATTCATTGTCTAATTCCTCCATTTTACTCTAATCTTTTCATTTAATTTATAATGTCTTTCTTATTTCTTATAGTTTATTTAATAATTTTTATGCTTATTAAGTCTTCTTATAGTTTATTTAAATTTATTATTATCAAGTAAATATCAGCTATATTTCTTTGCTGATTTATATATAATAAGCAAACATATTTAAATCATAGAGTCAATATGTCTGCTTAGATTCAAAACAAATTAATGGATTTTAATTTCTATTTATAATCTATTTTATTGAGATATTTTCTCCAACTAACCCTATAAATGCGCCTTGATCACCTAAATCTGTATCCTTGTGACCAATTAACCATTTATTTCTAGCAAATAATAACGCATCTTCTCCACTTTTTTCAACCTTATTTTCTAAAGGTAAATTTGTATCCCTTGGTAGAACTACAACGCATCTAAAACCTTCTTCATTTACATTGCAAGGTGCATAATGAAGAGTAGTTGCATATACTTCAATTGCAGTTCCAGCTGGAACTTTGAAAGCTTCAATTTTAGATGTATCATATGAGTAATCGTCTTCAACATCTTGTTGACTTCCTATAAGTAATATAAGATCAGTTGCTGCTATATTAATCTCAGATGAACGATGGTATTCTACTGCATTTAACATATAGTTGTTACCATTACAGTATCCTATTTGTATTGGTAATTCTCCATATTCTCTATCTTGTAACTCTTTAGCTATAGCTAATTCTTCAAGTTCCTTAATTGATGGTTCATATATTACATCTTCTGGTAGTGGTGTACTTTTCATCTTTTCAATTATTTCTGTGCAATCATAGTTTTTTAGTACTTGTCCATACTTTTTAAACTCTTTATCATTAACATTTTTAATAATCATATTAATCTCCCTTTCTTAAATATACATTTATTAAAAATCTATAAATATATTTCTAACCAATGATTTATTATTTTAATTACATTATTTCACACTAATCTTTTCACACATCTTTATACATATCTTTTAATAATTTTAACTTTTATAATAATGAATAAA
>NZ_JAKGTE010000067.1:0-8728 GCF_022324665.1 Clostridium sp. YIM B02500
TTTTATTCTACCTCCAACCTTATAAAATAAACATATTACTTTTTGAAGTTTACACGAAAGTCTTGACAGACTCCAAAAGTATGACCTTCCTTTCTAGTGTAGACTATAATTAAAAATATATATTTTACTTTAGGCTCGGTATCTATGTCCGAAATAACTAAATGTATATGTGAACTACTTAAAGGTTATAGCAAAATAAAGAAATAGAATACATGTATTCTATTTCGATTGTTTATCGATTTGCTTTAAGTTCTTTACAATACTTTAATATGTGCATTATTCTTTTCCGAAAACCTGTCCTTTAAGCTTTAGTCCTGTTTTAGTTACAGCTATTCCGCCTAAAGCTGTTTCTCTAAGTGATTCTGGCAAGCTTTTTCCCACCTTATACATAGCACTTACCGTATCGTCAAATGGTATTTTTGAAGCTACACCTGCCATTACCATGTCTGCCATACATAAAGCAGTTATTGCTCCTTGTGCATTTCTCTTGGCGCATGGTATTTCAACAAGTCCAGCAACTGGATCACAAACAAGTCCAAGTACATTTTTAATTACTATTGCTGCTGCATCTAAACTCATCTCAGGAGTTCCTCCCATCATCTCAACAACAGCAGCTGCTCCCATCGCGGAAGCTGACCCACATTCTGCCTGACATCCACCTTCTGCTCCTGCTAGTGTTGCATTTAATCCAATAATCATTCCTACAGCAGCTGCGGCAAATAATCCATTTATAAGTCCTTCTTCATCTAATCCAAGTTTTTCTCCAGCACTTAAAATTACTGCTGGTAATATTCCACAAGAACCAGCTGTCGGACATGCAACTATCTTACCCATAGACGCATTAACCTCCGATGAAGAAAGTGCCATAGCCATAGCCATATTGGTTACATCACCTGTCAAAGCTTTTCCTTTCTTAACATAATTATGTATCTTAAAAGCATCTCCACCAATTAAGCCACTAACAGAATAAACTTCTTTCTCCATTCCCTCATTAGCTGCTGAAATCATGACGTTCAAATTTTTCCTCATTTTATCTATTACTTCATCCCTTGTTAATCCTTTTTCCTCCACTTCATATCTTATTGCATATTCACTTAATGAAATATTATGTTCTTCACATATTTCTAACAATTCCATACCTGTTTTTGCAAACATATTATTCACCTTCCTTTGCTGGGCTTATTGAAATTACATTATGTACTAACTCTATTTCCTTAATTTTCTCTATTAAAATATTATTCACTTTATTATCCATCTCAAAAATCATTATAGCTTCATGCCCTTTTTGCTGCCTGAAAACTCTCATAAAGGCTACATTTATATTTTCACTATATAATATACTTGTAACACTATTAATTACCCCTGGAGCATCTTTATGAGCTATTATTAAAGTTTCATAAATTCCAGTAAAATCAACCTTATTATTATTAACTTCTACAACCTGAATATTCCCACCGCCAATTGATGATCCCATAACTTCGCAATATTGACCACCAATTGTTTTCATAATAAATTTTACTGTATTAGGATGAACATCCCCTAATTCTGCCTCCTTAAATAAAAATTTAACACCTTTTTCTTTTGCTATATCCATAGAATACCTAAGTTTTTCATCACTTGGTTCCATTCCTAAAATACCAGCAACTAAAGCTCTATCTGTTCCATGACCTTTATATGTTTTAGCGAAAGAACCATGTAGTAAAAATGTCACCTCTGATACGTCTCCACCTGCTATACTTCTTGCTATCTTCCCAAGCCTCGCTGCACCTGCTGTATGTGAACTTGATGGTCCTATCATAATAGGTCCTAAAATATCAAAAACTCCTATTTCCTTCATTAATTTGATATCCTTTCTCTCTAATATCTTCTATTCTATTTTGTTTAATCTTATATTTATTAAACCATAAATAATAGGCATTGTGAATAAATAAGAAGAATATTAAAACGGCCGAAAATAATTTAGTAATCAATTTGTTATTTAACTATAGAATTATTAAAAAACACCTTGTTATAGTACTAAAATTTCAATCAACTATAAAAAGCAATAAATAGGTTTATTTTACACAAAACTACTTACTGTTCTCATTATTATACAAAACCACAATGTCTTTTAAATTTTGCTTAATAAAAACTCTAATGCAATTTTATATCTATTTAATACATTTTCATGGTGATCATATTCATCCCAAATCATTTTTACATTTTTTTCACCTATTCGCTTTTTAAATATTTTATAAGATTTCTCTGAAAACTTTGGAGCATCTTTATGAATAGTGGTTTTCTTATAACCTTCTTTTCTACCTGCAATTAATATAAGCTTAAAATTATCATTTACTAAATCTTCTTTATCTACGAATTTAATCCAATTTTCATACCATTGAGATGCACATATACTTGCAATTTTGCTGTAATTGTCGTTTTTATAAACTGAATACAAAGAAACTAATGCTCCAAGGGAATATCCCATAATTTTTCTATATTTCTTATTCACACTTACTCGAAACTCATTTTCAATATAAGGTTGTAAATCTTCCAATAAAAATTTCAAATAATCATCTGCTTGTCCTCCAAAATCATTAAACCTTTCATTCAGTGCCTTTGAAAACCAAGGTGTGTATTCGCTTATTCTATCAATTGGGGTGATTCCGACTAATATATGCTCTTCTAATAATTCATTAGAAATTCCTATTTCTATATCCTCTATTATTTTGGTTAAATATCCTTTAAATTTATCTCCATCTTGAACATATACTATGGGGTACCTTTTATCAGAAATATCATATCCAACTGGCAAATAAATAAATATTTCTCTATCAAATACTTTTCTTGTTAAAATTGTTCCTTTCATCTTTCTTTATCCCTTCTTTAATTTGCTTGGAGAAACTCCAAACTTTTTCTTGAAAAGTCTGCTAAAATAAAACTCATCATTATAACCAACTTTCTTTGAAACATCTTTAATTGTTAAACCTTTATTTAATAGCGTATAAGCCATTGTCAATCTATATTGAATTAGATAATCAATCGGTCTCATTTTTAAATGCTTATTAAATAAATACGATATTCTGCTAACTTTCTCTCCATATCTTTCAGAGAGTTTATTCAAGTTAATCTCCTCCATATAGTTTTCCGAAATAAATTTACTTATATCTGCCACAATATCTTTCTCCGTTAGTATTTTTTTATAATTTTGCTCTGTGAAAAGTTCCTTTAAAAATAAAAATGTTTGTATTTGAAGTGTCACTCTTGATTTCATTTCCAATTTAGAGGATATTTCCATAAGTTGATTTAAGGATCTTATTATCTCATCGTAGTTATTTATTTGAAACTCAAACGTTGATTTCATATAAGAATTTGAATTATTATATTTATCTGCTACATAATAAATATTTATATGTTCAAACTCTTCCTCTCCTAAAACCTTAAAAGATATGTTTCTGTTTTTACATCCATGAATTACTTTTCCTCTTTCCCCCGTAAATATCTCATTATCAAACTCTATTTCCGCCCTTCCTTTTATAGGAAAAATAAATGCTGAAAGATTCGTTTTATAAGTATTTTTTATACCTGCAGAATGCTTTGCGAATTTATCTACTCTTACAATTTCAAAAGTATTCTCTCTAAATTCCTTTATTAACTCACCTTTTATAACACTTTTCAATTGATTCATCCCCCTTCGAAAACATGGACAATTATTAAATAATTGTCCATGTTTTTATTTTTGTTTATTCTTTTACTATTTCTCATATATTATAATCCTTAATATAAATGAGAATTATTATCATTTATATCTTTACATTTAGTATAACTTACTTTTTGAATCTCTTCAAGAAAGGATGTTAATATGCAAGACATTTTAAACTCTTCATATGAAAAAAATCTGAAAATCAAGAAATCTTTTAATCTATTTATTATTGCTTTAATAGTACTACTAATTATTTCAGTAATATTATCAGTTTCCTTTGGCTCTTTTAAAATAAAACCATCTATATCATATGGCGTAATCCTTAATAAGGTTTTTGGAGTATCTTTAGGTGATACTAGCCTTACAAACACTTCGTCAACCTATAATGTTATTTGGCTTATTCGTATGCCTAGAGTTTTACTTGCTATTGCTGTTGGAGCTGGACTTGCCGTATGCGGTACTGTAATGCAAGCTACTGTACAGAATCCCTTAGCTGAACCGTATATTCTAGGAATTTCTTCTGGTGCATCTTTAGGCGCTACCTTTTCCCTAATGCTTGGTATTGGTTCATTAAGCTTTTTATCTATTAACGGTGTTGCATTTTGGGCATTTTTAGGTGCTTTAGGAGCTTCTGTTTTAGTTCTGTTACTTTCTTCTTTAGGGAGTAAGATGTCTTCTACTAAGTTAGTGCTTTCAGGAACTGTTATTAGCGCTTTGTGCAATGCCTTATCTAATTTCATTATTTCCATAGCAAGTAATGCTGAAGGTATGCAAAGTGTTAAATTTTGGACCATGGGCTCTTTAGCCACAGCTAAATGGCAAAATATAGGATTGGTTATCTTATTTGTTTCTGTAAGTTGTATCTTCTTTATGACTCAAGGACGGATTTTAAATTTAATGTTAATGGGTGATGAAGCATCTGTAACAATGGGTCTGAATTTAAATCTATATAGAAGAATGTATATGATAATAACTTCACTACTAACCGGTATACTAGTCGCTAATTGCGGGGTTATAGGATTTGTTGGACTTATCATTCCTCATATTTCAAGAGCTTTATTTGGGTCTGACCATAAAAAGCTAATATTAACCTCTATGCTCCTAGGCTCCATATTTTTAGTTTGGGCAGATATATTCGCTAGAATAACTATTCCTAATGGAGAATTATCTATTGGTATTATTACAGGCCTAGTTGGCTCTCCATTTTTTGTTTATATCTTATTAAGAAAGGGCTTCGGTTACGGAGACAAATAGGTGACTTAAATGGACTTGATAATTAAAGATTTAAAGATTAATTTATCCAAAAGTGAAATAGTGAAAGGTATTAATTTAGCTGTTACTAATAATAAATTTATTGGTTTAATTGGTCCTAACGGCAGCGGTAAATCTACTTTATTGAAATCTATATACGGTATTATAATGCCAACTTATGGAGATATTTATATCGCTCATAAAGATATACAAGCTTATGACAAAAAATCTCTAGCTAAAACTCTTGGAGTAGTTAGTCAGTTTAATAATATTAATTTTGATTTTAAAGTTATAGATATAGTTTTAATGGGACGATCACCTTATAAAAAACTATTAGAAAAAGACAGTAAAGAAGATTATGATATAGCACTTAAAGCATTATCATCAGTTGGAATGCTTGATTCTTCTCAAAATAGCTTTAGTCTTTTATCTGGTGGAGAAAAACAAAGAGTTATATTAGCTAGAGCCATAACTCAAGAACCAAAGATATTAATATTAGATGAACCTACTAATCACCTTGATATAAAGTATCAATTAGAGGTTATGTCAATTGTAAAAAATCTAAATATTTGTGTTTTAGCAGCCTTACATGATTTAACCTTAGCAGCTCAATTTTGTGATGAAATTTATGTTCTGAAGGCTGGAGAAATTGTAACTCATGGTACTCCAAAAGAGGTTATAACAACAGAAATGATAAAAAAAGTTTATGATGTAAATTCATATGTATACATAAATCCTGTAACTAAGAGACTTTCAATTGATTTCTATACAGATGATTTACAAACAAAGCAAAATTATACTTAGCAACATAACAACTTAACGTAATATGTTTAAGTTTTAATAAAAAACTAGGAGGAATATTTATGAAAAGAAAATTTTTACTTTTGATTGCAGCTATAATGCTTACTACTGCTATATTTACAGGATGTGGAAGTAGCGCAAATACAAATAATTTATCTGAATCAGAAAAGTCTTCAAATACACAAAAAGCGTCTGCATCTAAAACTTCTTATCCTGTAACCTTTGATGCTTTTGATTCAGAAGGAAAAACATATAAACAAACTTTTAATGATGCACCAAAAAAAGTTATAACCAATAATCAATCCTCAACAGAGCTTCTATTAACTTTAGGATTAAAGGATTCACTAATTGGAACAGGTGACTTAGACACACCAATCCCAGAAGCTTTAAAGGATGATTATGAATCTATTGCTGCGATAGCTAAAAAGGGAGATGCTGCTAAAGAAGTCGTTGTTGGATCTGGAGCAGATTTAGTAATTGGAAGAGCAGCTTCTTTTAATGATGATAAATATGGATCAATCCCAAGCTTAAATGAAGTTGGAATTAATACCTATGTCCAATCAGCAAGTAGGATGGATACTAATATTACTTTAGATACAATCATTCAGGATGTTAGAAATGTAGGAATTATCTTTGATGTTCAAGATAAAGCTAATAGCTTAGCTGATTCCATGCGAAAATCTTTAGATGATATAGAAGCGAACGTTCCAACTAATGAAGCAAGAAAGAAAGTTATAGTAATTGTTAATTACGGTGCAGATTCATTTTCAGTATATGGCGCTAATGCTTCATTACAAACAGAAATGCTCAACGTTTTAAATGCTGATAATGTTATTGAAAAAGGTGGTTCTGGTTCCTTAGAAAATATCATTTCAACTAATCCAGATCACATAATTTATGTAACAGCAACTAAAAATGCATCTACAGATGCTGATGCTGTAAGCAAAATACTATCTGAACCAACACTTCAAAATGTTACTGCTATTAAAAACAAAAGCATTATTTGTGTTGATTATACAGAATTTATGGGATATGGATATAGAACTTTTGACTGTTTAGAAAAGTTATCTTCTGCTTTCTATCCAGAAATATTCAAAAAATAAATCATAAGATGAAACTTTTCAGATGGAGTTTTATATATAGGGAGTATTACGGATACTAACTATCAGATAAACCATGTAGAAACTAAATAAAAAGTTTATGTAAGGGAGAAATTAAAAATATGTTAAGAAGAATTACAAAAATCGCAAGTTTATTAGTAGCTATGGTTTCAGTTATGCCAATTGTACCTGCAAAAGCTGCTGAAGTAAAAAAAATAGACGCAACTGAGGGTACTATCTATAGCGGGTATGCAAAAGGAAATGGTATTTATTTCACTGGAGAAATAAACGGTAAGGATGAAGCTGCATATTATATATCTGAAGATGGAGAATACCATAAAATTGATGGACTTGATGTTGGATATGACGCAACTAATTTATTAATAAATAAATACTTAGTACTTGATGATGATAATTATGTAGATTTAACAGATAATTACAAAGCTTTAAATGGAAATATTACAGAAGATTTAGAAGATGAAGCTGAAACAATTGTAAGGAAAAAAATAAGAGCTGATAATGATAGAAGATTTGATAAAAGTTCTTATGATGGATCAAAAATAATTGAAGCTACCATGGAAGGTTCAGCTAAATTTTTAAGCGGTAGCAATGGACTAGCAATTTATGACTATACCTTAAAAAATCCAGGCATTAATAAAACAAAGTCTACAATTTATTCAGATTTAAAAGGTAATTATGTTGATGCAGATTATAATTTAGGAAGCCTAAAAGTATGTACAACTAGTGATAGTGTTATTATTAAAAATACTGAAGATACCTATGAGATAAAAGACAATACTAAAGCCTATGAGTTAAAAGCAGAGCTTAAAGAAAAGAAATATATCACGAGTGTTGCTAATACAATATATAGATATGCCGATCTTACAATATACAGAAAAGAAAAAGGAGCTGATGATGCTACTTACGTACCTGTAACAAATGAGTTAGGGTTTGGAAAAAATGGTTATAATGTAACTAGTGGAGATTCTGTAACCGTATTACAAAAGTTTTTGAATGAACCTGCGGCAAATGATATAGATGGTATTAAATATTCTAAGAATTCATCAATATATTTTATTGCAGATGAAGATGGAAATAAGGAATATTTATTAGGAAGATCAGCAGCAGATGCAGTAGCAAAAGTTGGTGCAGCTACTGGTGGAAAAGCAAAAATAGCAGGAAGCGCACAAGCTCTTTATGGTACCTATTTAGATGTCACAAATAAAAAAATATATTCTGAGACTCTTAATTTAAAATCTAAGAATGGATTTAATTATATAGATATTGGTGATTATGACAGCTCAGATACAGATACCTTAGATCAAATACCAACACCAAATGGGCTAGCTTGTTTCTTGGATGATGGATATATAAAAATCTGGGATGGTAACGAAAGCTTTGTAAAATTATATAAAGTAGATGGATCTATGGATGACTTTTCTATTAGCACTAAATATAATTTAATTGTCTGGAATGAAGATGATGGAGTTTATTCAGTTATACATAATATAACTAAAACAGCAGCTGCTACAACAGACAACTCTATCCCAACTACTGCTGGATGGGTTCAAAATGTAGATAATACTTGGAATTACATTTTAGAAAATGGAATTAAAAAGACTGGCTGGCTAGATAATAATGGTACTTGGTACTTCTTAAACTCTGAAGGTATAATGAAAACTGGGTGGATTAATGATAATGGTACTTGGTACTTCTGTAATGCATCAGGTGCTATGCTATCTAATACAACAATTGACGGATATCAGTTAGGGGCAAATGGTGCATGGATAAACTAATAAAATATTGTATTAGCAAAGAAGCGGAGTCTGTCAAGACTTTCGTGTAAACTTCAAAAAGTAATATGTTTATTTTATAAGGTTGGAGGTAGAATAAA
>NZ_JAKGTE010000068.1:0-6657 GCF_022324665.1 Clostridium sp. YIM B02500
AGCGCCGATGGTACTGCATGGGAGACTGTGTGGCAGAGTAGGACGTTGCGAGGTAAGTATTAAAGATAGTCATAATGGCTGTCTTTTTTTTTATCAAATTTTGGGATGGTGAACATATAGATATATAAAAATAGGAATCTCACCAATAATGTGGAATATTAATGGTTATTCTGTTAAAATATAGATGAATATGCTAGAATTTGTGTTAGTGAATATTATATTTCATTATCATATGTTATCTAAAAAATTTAATTGATCAAAGTTTATTTTAAAATTATCAAGATATATAAAACCAATAAACTTATAAAGAATGAATTATATTATTTATAACTTATATGGTTGAAATTTCATTTGAGAATCTATATAGTAATTAGGTAGGAATTATCATAGCTTTAATATGAATTTATTATGCTGACTTTATAGCGTTGTTAAGATGAACTATGATAAAAATAACTAATAATTAATTTACAAAGGAGACAGATATGCCTAATATTTTTGACGGACTTAGAAAAATTTCAGATAATGACATCATTGAACAAATTGCATTACTTGAAACAATGAATGTGACAAATATATCAAAGCCAATTATACAAAAGGCTAAGAAAAGAACTATAAGTATAATTAATTTTATAGGAAGTAAAATAGGAAAAAATCGTGTGCTTGAAGAACCGGAAGTAAAAGAAATATGGGCTTTGGTTGACGAAAAAAAAGAAGAATTGGAAAAGTGTACAAGAAATGAGTTAAATGAAAGGTTGTTCAACATTCTTTCCGAAAAGGCTAATGATGATTTAGAGAGTGCAACAGAGGACGAAGTATCAATAGAGGTAATAGAGGAAGCAGCTAAACTATATAAAGTGCATAAAAACTTAACGCCAAACCATAAGGCTGATATTATTTATTCAAAATATAATGAAAAGCTTAGTGGTAAGGCTAAAGAATATATAAATGGACAAGCATTTGTAGATCTACAAGAAACTACAAAAGATATAGAAGAAATTATAAGTAGTATGGATGAAGAACAAAAAAGAGAATTTACTCAATCAGTAGATGTTGCAAAATTGACATTTCTTAATGTGTGGAAAAAATTAGATAGGCAACATTTTATAAGACTTATATGGTTATGCGTTAAGGCTTATGGAGGTAGATTTACTGTGAAAGAAGAAGAACTTCCGAGTTTTGTAACAAGTGAAGAGGAAGTGGAAGCATTTAAAAGAGAAGAAGAATTAAAGAAGTCGCAGGAAGAATTGTTAAAGTTGAAAAAACAAATAGAATTATGTAAGGATAAAATAAATTCTATTGAGAATAGTTTAGAGAAAGAAAAACGTCTATTGAAGAACGCAATTAGAAGTAGAGATAAAGCGGAAGAAGATATAATAGATTTGGGGAAAATACATATTAAATTAACATCAGTCAAGAAATCATATGAAGATGAATTAAAAGAGATTAAGGTTAAAATGGAGAACGCACCATTAGAGGAACTAGACTCACTTATGGAAGAATTTAAAGTAGTTAAGTTTGAAGAAATTGATGTGAATAATAAGATTTCAGATATTAATATAAAGGCCACATATAAGAAGGAATTGATAGATGATAATGTTAAAGCAATATCTATTAAAGAGGAAAGTATAAAAAACATTGGAATGGAATTTCAACATTTAAAAGAGGAAGCACATAACTTGGTAGATGCTTATAACAAAATGAAAAGTGATGTGAGAAATAAAGAAGAAGAAAAGAAGAGTGAAATATTTAAGAAATGGAGCCATTTTTTTAATAAGTTTACTTTTAATTTTGATAACTTGGGTAATGTAGTAAGCTTTACCCGAAGCGAATTACTTAAAATCGAACAATGTTTACATGAATTACATTTTACAAATGATCCAATGGCTTTAAGCATGGGAGTAATAGAAAGTAAAGGCAATAAGAAAAAAAAGGAAGAATATGAATACATAGATGTAAGCTTCTTAGATGGCTTTAAAATAGAGATTCAGTTTAGGATATTGGAAAATGGAGAAAAGACAGTACATATAGATGAAATCACTCCGGAATTTTAAATTATCTCATAAGTTATCTTTTTACAAGTATTTGGATAAAATTATAATTATGGAATATTTGCTTAGAATATAAGGTAAGGAGATAATAAAATGAATAGTTCTGAATTAACATCAGAAGATGTTAATGAAATTCTTAAAGATCAGAAAGAGTTTTTTAGCACTCAGGCTACTAAGAAAATAGAATTTCGAATTAATCAATTAAAAAAACTTAAAGAAAGTATAAAAGATTATGAAAGTAAAATCACTGAAGCTTTAAGTCTTGATTTGGGAAAACATGAATTTGAATCATATGTAACAGAAATAGGATTTGTATATTTGAGTATAGAAAATACAATTAATAATTTAAGGAAATGGGCAAAGCCTAAAAAAACAGAAACACCGATATTTTTAAAGCCTGGAAAAAGTTATATAGTTAGCGAACCTTATGGAAGCGTGTTAATAATCGGTCCTTACAATTACCCGTTTCAACTCGTTATTGAGCCGTTAATAGGTGCAATAAGTGCAGGGAATTGCATAGTAATAAAGCCTTCTGAAATTTCATTGAATGTTTCAAATATAATAAGTGAAATGATTTCAAAAATATTTGATAAAAAATATATAAGCTGTGTAGAAGGAAGTATTAAGACAAATATTTCATTGATAAATGCTCCATTTGATTATATATTCTTTACTGGAAGCGTAAGTGTTGGAAAGATAGTAATGAAAGCGGCAGCGCAAAATTTGATTCCAGTTACTCTAGAGCTAGGTGGTAAAAGTCCAGTAATAGTAGATGAAACTGCTAATATCAAAATTTCTGCTCAAAGGATTATTTGGGGAAAGACTTTAAATGCAGGGCAGACATGTGTAGCTCCAGATTATCTTATGGTTAGTAAAAATATTAAAGATGAGCTTATTAAAGAAATGAAAAATGCCATAAAAGAATTTTTTGGAGATAACGTTAAATCTAGTAAATATTATGGCAGGATAATAAATGATAAACATTTTAACAGAATAAAAAATTTAATTGATAAAGATAAAAGTGGAATTCTTTATGGAGGAAGTTATGATGAATATGAAAGGTTTATAGAGCCAACAATTATAGATGTATCAGCATTTGAATCGGAAAGCATGAAGGAAGAAATATTTGGGCCTGTACTCCCTATTATTGAGTTTGTTAATTTTGATGAGGTTGTAATGAAAATCAAAAAAATGCCTAAACCTCTGGCTCTTTATATATTCACTAATAATAAGAAAATACGAGAAAGAGTCATCGAAGAAATACCTTCAGGAGGCATTTGTATAAATGATACTTTAAATCATTTAGCAAATAGTAATTTGCCATTTGGAGGTGTTGGAAATTCTGGTATAGGATCTTATCATGGAGAAGAGAGCTTTAAAACATTTTCTCATAGAAAAAGTGTCCTGAATAGAGGAACAAAAATAAATATTAGAATACTTTTTCCACCATATAGCGCAAAGAGTATGACTTTAATTAAAAAATTTCTTAATTAAAATAATAAATTTCTATTAGGAAACTAAGTTTTAATGTTATTAAAAAGCAAAATGCTGATATATCGTAGGTTATAATAATAATTTTATTATATATAGGCTACGATATATTAAAGGTTAGTATAATATCCATAGAAGAATAAATTTATTACTGGTCTAATGAAATGATAAGTAGCTTGAATTTTTACTTATAAATGATGTAGTGAAAAATTAGAGCCATAACTTCGAATATAAATCCTATTGAGCATACTCCAATCCAACCGAAATATTGCCAGCTTAAAGGTGCTAGAAATGAGCCTAATGATCCACCAAGAAAATATGAAACCATAAATACAGTATTAATTCGGCTACGTGCTTCATCACCAAGCTCATGTATCCTTGCTTGATTGGAAACTTGACCAGCTTGGGTTCCTAAATCTAGTAGTATAACACCAATAATTAAACCATAAAGTTTATATCCTAAAATGAAAAAACATATATAAGATAAAGTAGAAAAAATAATGCTTATTCCCACTGTAAATTTAGGAGTTTTTTTATCAGCAATTCTTCCAACAAAAGGTGCGGCGGCAGCTCCAGCAACCCCTATTAAACCAAGCAATCCAGCTTCACGTGTTCCAAGATTATAAACGTGAGAACCTAATAAAAAAATAACAGAAGTCCAAAATGCACTGAAAGCTCCAAACATCAATGCTCCATTTATAGATGCTTCTCTTAAAGTTTTCTCTTGTTTAATTAGAGGAAATATGGAGAGTATTAGCTTAGCGTATGATATACTGGAGTTTGGTATGCTTGTTGGAAAAAAGTTTTTTATTATTATTGCAAAAAGTGCCATTAAGAATGCAGCACAGAAATATACTGATCTCCAACCAAAAGCTTGGCCGACAATCCCACTAAATGTTCTTGATAGTAATATTCCTATTAGAAGTCCACTCATAACATTACCTATTATTTTTCCACGTTCTGAAGGTTCTGCCAAATGCGCAGCAAATGGAACTATTAGTTGAGGAATTATTGTTGTAAATCCAACTAACAGAGAAGCAATTAATAAAATTACGTAATTAGGAGAAATAGCAACTAATAGCAAAGAAATACCAACAACTATAAGCATTTTTATAATTAGATTACGACGTTCTTTTATATCTCCAAGTGGAACAAATAGAAATAATCCTAGAGCATAACCTATTTGGGTTAGAGTTACAATAAATCCTGCTTGAGATTCTGAAATATTAAAGTTTGTAGAAATTTGTGTTAGTAATGGCTGAATAAAATATAGGTTTGCAACTGTAGCCCCGCAAGTAATAGCCATAATTAATATTATAAATCTGTTTAATTTAAAATTTGATTTATGAGTCATTTTAATCCTCCACAATACTGTATTGATTTATGTATAGATACTATACATATAATATAAAATAAAATACCTTGAAAAGGTATCTTATATTTTGTCTTTAAATTGCTTTAGAAAATTATACAAAAATTCTTTATTTTCTCTGCTAGCACTTCTCAATAACTCTTTTATAACAAGATTGTATTGGTTGTGATAGCTTTTATGATTTTTATATGCCACCTCACCTTTTTCTGTAAGCTTCAATATTAGTTTTGAATTACTATCAGAACTCGCCTCCTTAAATAGATAGCCCTTATTTTCTAATCTCTTTATAGTTTGTGAGACAGCACCTCGCGTAATCTCAAGTTTTCTTGCAATAGCTGAAATATGTAAGCCCTCATTTTCTTTTATATATTGCAGCATGTGTATTTCGGAATGATATAGATTTGAATCTGTTCCAAAATTTTTAGCTTTCAAATCTTTTTCAAAGAAACTACATATTACTTCCAGAAATATTTCACTAATTTCTTTATTGTCTAATAATTTATCCATAATAAATATTGTATAGATGCTACACAATGTTGTCAAACGTTATAATGTAATAGATAATGCTTTAGTGCAGATGATAATGAATATAAAAATATACTAGTTAACGTATATTAATTATAGTTAAAAAGTATAATGATAATAATTTTATAAATTTGCTTTAGTCTATATACAATTTAAAATAAATTCAAATATAATAGGAGAAATTAATTATGAATTATACTATTTATGATTTGATAGAGAGACTTATTGATATTGAGAAGAATGCATTAGAGGTATATAAAAAAATTGAAGAAAATGCAAAAGAAAAGAATTCTAAAAATATTGAGATTATTACAAGAGTGATTAGAAAGGAAGAAATTAAACATATCAAATATTATGAGCGATTAAAAGAGAAATTTAACTATGAACTCAATGATACTATTGATTTTTACTTATATGACAAAGTTGTAAAGCTTTTATATGAATTTAAGAATCAAATTAGAATTCCTCATGTAGACAATGTTCAGGATTTAATAAAATATTCATTAGAATTTGAGAAAAATAGCATAAGCTTACTTCTAGATATCCAGGGAAGATTACTTGGAAACTTAAATGATGTAAACAATAATGTATATAAGATTATCTCAAATATTATAGAAGAAGAAAGGCGACATGAGAAAATGTTTAGTGATTTGGTTTTGAAATAATATTTAAGATATAACTTCTAAGAAACATTAATATATGCATTGAAGTATAGTAAGTCTATTAGTAAACTATTTCTAGTGTGTCAGTATAAATAAAATTTAGAATAATGACATATAATAGAGAAAAGCATGAATAATCTTATAAAATTAGGGAATAATTTAAAATGTAAGTAATTTAGAAATGTTAAGATAAAACACATCGCTAAGATATATAAGCAAAAACAACTCAAGTTTACAAGATACTTGGAATGTAAAATTATAAGTTTTATGAAAAATGTTGACAATATTAAATAGCGATGGTATGATTTAATTCGTTGCTGAAGATTATAAAATTCAATAACTTAAAGCTAATGAAACATCATAAGAAAAAATGTTTGAAAAGTTTTGAAAAGGGTTGTTGACAAAGTCTGAAAGCGATGATATACTGAATAAGCTGTCACAAACGACAGAAACTTGTAAGTCTTATAATAACAGGATTTAGAAGGAAAAATTGGTCTTTGAAAATTGAACAGAATAACATAAATACATTTAAGTAAACCAGCAATTTTTATTTGAGTAA
>NZ_JAKGTE010000069.1:0-5437 GCF_022324665.1 Clostridium sp. YIM B02500
TCAAACTCTCAATAAAAAGTTTAATCTTAGCTTACTCAAATAAAAATTGCTGGTTTACTTAAATGTATTTATCATATTCTGTTCAATTTTCAAAGATCTCTCAGTCAAACTTGACTGCTTTATTATGATAACATCATTAGCTATCGTTGTCAATAATTATTTTTAATATTTTTTATAATTATTTAAAACTTTTTAGCTAATTTCTTATCTGTTGTTCATCAATTACTCGTGACAACGAATATAATCATATCATGTTTTTTATACAATATTACCTGCATATCCATTGTTATCAATAATTATAATTGATATACCTGCCTTTTTCTAATAAATACTCATTATTCCACCATGTGACACACGTGGAAGTGTTAATTGTATTGTTTCAATTATTTTCTATAAAAGGCCCGCAAAAACATATAACAACGTCTTTACTGTTATAGGAATCTACTCTAATATTAATAATATAGAATAGAATAGAATAGAATTAATTACTTAATAATTAATTATTCCTATTTATCTATAAATACTATTATATATAATTTTAGTTTCAGGAGATTTTAATTATGAATAAAGGAATTTTTTATTTCATTTTACCATTTACCATGTTTTCTTTTATAGGATGCTCAAGCAACATCGCTTCGCCATCCAACTCACAGACAGCTCCCCCTTCCAAAACATCAATACAAGTACAAAATACCCAAGCAATGGATGCAACTGAGCCTAATTCATTTATCTTAACTAGTAGCTCTTCATACTTTTGTCCATTCCTTTTTAATGGTAACAACTTAATATTTCCAAATCCCGATGAGAATAATAGAATTTCAATTATTCCTTCTCCTTTGCCTAAAGATATTCTCGAAAGTAAGAGCGTTACTGATTTTGCAAATTATTCTGCTGATAATATGACCTTAATTAATCAAATGATTTATTTTTCAAATGGTTCAGATAATAATGCTTTATCTTCATTTAACATTTCTGATAAAACTTACACAAAGTTGAATGACGATTCAGTAAATAATTTAATAGCTTCTAATTCAGAATTATTCTACATAAATAAAAATAACGAAAATAGGATTTACAAATATAATACATCAACATCAGAACACTCATTGGTATGTCCTGATAGTGTAGGCTCTTTTATAATTAATGGAGATTTTATTGTGTATCAAAACTTAAGTGATAACTCAAAATTATATTCAATAAAAACGGATGGTAGTAATAGACAAAAACTTACCGATTACACAGCTAATAGCTTTATAGTTTTTGATGGGCAGTTACTTTTTTTTAATTCTTCTGATAACAATAATCTATACTCACTGGACCCATCTACATTAAGCTGCAAGAGAATTTCCATAATGAATGGATTTCAGTTAAAAATTATAGATAAATCTATATATTTTATTAACGGCAGTGACTCAAATAACTTATACGCACTATCAGTAGACTTAAAAAATTCAACCGCTACCTCTAAACCAGAGATATCAGAGGGTATAAATGAATATTATTTGACTACCTCAGGTATATTCTATAGCCCAAGTATAAATGTGAATAATATATACTTCAAAGATTTTTCTTCTAAAAGTTAATGCAAAATAGGAGATAAGTATTTATAACTAAACACTTATCTCCTATTTCTTGCATTATGCACTTATAAAGACTTCACTATCTCTTTAAACTTATTACCTCTTATCATAAAATTAGGATACATATCAAATGATGCACAAGCAGGTGATAGAGTGACAATATCGCCTGGATTCGCTATGCTTTCAGCAAGTCTTACTGCCTCTTCCAAAGACTCAACCATATTTATATTAATTTTAATTCCTTTTTCATTTTCTAAATTATCAAAAACATCTTTGATCTTGTGCTTTGTCGCTCCCATAAGGATCAATTCTTTTATATATGGGTACCCCTCATATGCTAAAGGTTCAAAAGGTATATTCTTATCATACCCTCCTGCAATAACTATTACTTTTTCATCAAATGCTCTAAGCCCCGCTAAAGTTCTTGTAGGACTTGAAGCAATAGAATCATTATAATATTTAACTCCGTCTATCTCTCTTACAAGTTCACACCTATGTTCAACGCCAGCAAATGTTTCAGCAACTTTTTTCATTACCTCCACAGAGACATCGTCTTTTGTTGCTAAAAATGCTGCAAGATAATTTTCAACATTATGCATCCCCTTAATTACGATATCGTCTTTTTTGCAAACTTCCTTGTCTTCAAGATAGAGTATCCCATTTTTATAGTATGCCCCATCTATCAGTTCTCTTTTTGAACTGAACTCTTTCACATTTCCTTTCGCTTCTTTTATAAATCCATGGGTAATTTCGTTTTCTCTATTCACTACTAAAAGTCCACTTGAATTTTGATATATAAAGATATTCTTTTTCGCATCTATATACTCTTGCATACTTTTATGCATGTCTAAGTGATTTGGGGATAAATTTGTACATACTGCAACATCTATTTCTTGAGTCATTGTCATAAGTTGAAAGCTAGATAACTCTAATACAACTTTATCTTCATCATGTATGTTTTCTATTTCTGAAAATAATGGAGTTCCTATATTTCCTCCGACCCATGTTTTATACCCTTGACCTTCTAGTAACTTAGAAATAATTGTTGTTGTTGTTGTCTTTCCATCGCTACCGGTTATTCCATAGACTTTTCCTCTTGTATACCTAACGAACTCTTCCATCTCAGAAGTAACATATGCTCCTTCTTTTCTAGCCCTTACTAATGCTTCACTATCATTCCTCATTGATGGTGTTTTAAATATCACATCAAACCCTTTTAAGTTATCTAGATATTTTTCTCCAAGCTCCAGCTTAACTCCCTTTTTATTAAATCCATCTGCAACATCTCCAAGTTCTTCTAAATTCTTTTTGTCAAAAGCCGTTACAGCAGCACCTAAATCTATTAAAAAATTGATTAACGGAATATTACTTACTCCAATTCCAACAACTCCAACTTTCTTACCCACTATAAATTCTTTAAACTCATTAAAATCCTTCTTCATGATTTATCCTCCAAATTCAAATCTCTATCCATCGTATATATTATTGCCAAAATTTGTTCTTCATTATTTTAATTATAACACTTGCAACAAAAAAATAAACTGACCCAAGAAGAAATTATCTTGAATCAGTTTTTATTTAGGTATAATCCTAAAATTCCAAACTTGCTTGGATATAATTTTCTATTTCACTTATTTTAATTCTTTCTTGTTCCATAGTATCTCTATTTCTAATTGTTACTGACTCATCCTCTAATGTATCGAAATCTATTGTTATACAATAAGGAGTTCCAATTTCATCTTGTCTTCTGTATCTCTTACCTATACTTCCTGTTTCATCGAAATCAAGATTGAATTTCTTACTTAACTCCGCATAAATATCCAAAGATTTTTCTGATAGCTTTTTAGAAAGAGGCAATATTGCTGCTTTAAACGGAGCTAATGCTGGGTGTAAATGTATTACAGTTCTAACATCTCCACCTTCTAACTCTTCTTCATCATATGCTTCAATTAAAAATGCTAAAGCAACTCTATCTGCGCCTAACGAAGGCTCTATAACATATGGAACATATTTCTCATTAGTTGTTTGATCTAAATAGCTTAAATCCTGGCCAGAATGTTCTTGATGTTTAGATAAATCATAATCAGTTCTATCTGCTATTCCCCAAAGTTCTCCCCAACCAAATGGGAATAAATATTCTATATCAGAAGTTGCATTCGAGTAGAAAGATAACTCTTCTTCTCCATGATCTCTCATTCTTAAATTTTCTGACTTAACATTCAAGTTTAGCAAGAAGTTCCAACAATAGTCCTTCCAATATTTGTGCCACTCTAAATCAGTTCCAGGCTTACAGAAGAATTCTAATTCCATTTGTTCAAATTCTCTTGTTCTGAAAGTAAAATTACCAGGTGTAATTTCATTTCTAAAAGATTTACCTATTTGGGCTATACCAAATGGTACTTTTTTTCTTGATGTTCTTTGCACTGCTTTAAAATTAACAAAAATACCTTGTGCTGTTTCTGGTCTTAAATACATTTCTGATTTAGCATCTTCAGTAACACCTTGAAATGTTTTAAACATAAGATTAAACTTTCTTATATCTGTGTAGTTCATCTTTCCACATTTGGGACAAACTATGTTATTTCTTTCAATATATTCTTTCAATTGTTCGTTAGTCCATCCATCAGCTGTCGCTACCTCTGCTCCATTTTCTGTCATATGATCTTCAACTAATTTATCAGCTCTAAATCTTGCCTTACATTCCTTACAATCCATTAATGGGTCTGAAAAACCTCCAACATGCCCTGATGCAACCCAAACTTCTCTATTCATTAAAATAGCAGAATCTAATCCAACATTATACGGACTTTCTTGAACAAATTTTTTCCACCATGCTTTTTTTACATTATTTTTGAATTCTACTCCTAAAGGACCGTAATCCCACGAATTAGCTAGACCACCGTATATATCTGAGCCTGGAAATACAAATCCTCTATTTTTACAAAGAGCCACAATCTTATCCATTGTTTTTTCTACTGCCATTGTTTTATCCCTCCAAATATATTTTTATAAAATAAAAAAGGCTTTAAGCACAAAGGGACGAAATATAATTCCGCGGTTCCACCCTTCTTGGCTTAAGCCCATCTTTCTTCATCGATTTCCTCACACTCAAAAGCTCCATTCATTTATAACCAATAATGATTTCCACCAAACATCATCTCTCTTCAACTGACTTATAAATTACTTTTCTTTTTCAACATGTGTATTTAATTTATAAATTAATTTTAACAAAATCATTTTATATGTCAAGTCTGAATATTTTCTAAAAAAATATAAAAAAATGGCTCCGCGAAGAGGACTCGAACCTCCAACCTATCGGTTAACAGCCGAGTGCTCCACCATTGAGCTATCGCGGAACGTCATTACTTAATCTATTATATCAGTTTTTTTAGATTATGCAACCCTTTTTTAATAAAATATCAAAATTATATCTCTATACTATAAAAGTTATCAAATAACATCTACATTTTAGAATTAATACATATTATATATTCCTAATTCATCTTTATAGAGCCTGAAAAGAACAAATTCTCAAGCGATTGTGGAACTGTAGATTTTTATGCATCTGATTTTCAAATGTATGTGAGAAAAATTAAGCAGGCTAATATATTTTTTCATTCTCTTTACAAACTGTGATTCTCTGAGTAAGTATTTCCATAACTTATGCCCTCAAGAGTTACAATGTTCACAACTTTAAATTTAGTATAAATTCATATGGAATAAAAAAAGCCATAACAATGCTTTCAAAATGCATGCTATAGCTTATAATACTATTCTAAAAAAAATAAAAAAATGGCTCCGCGAAGAGGACTCGAACCTCCAACCTATCGGTTAACAGCCGAGTGCTCCACCATTGA
>NZ_JAKGTE010000006.1:0-235179 GCF_022324665.1 Clostridium sp. YIM B02500
GTTTATTTCTCATGCACTTTTTTATTAAAAATATATTTTTAATTTTTACTTGACTATTATTAGCTGGTCTAAAATTTGTTTTAGGCACATGAAAGAAAGTAATAGAACAAAGATTCATAAGATATTTCGTATAGTTTCTCCACCAACACTACCGTTTTATCTTGAAGAAAGTTTCCTTTATCTATGCTCTATTTGTCCTGTATGGGTTCAATTAAATTAAGCTGGAATATAAAATTCCGTATTAAAGGTTTCACATAAAAAGATATTAAGAGCACATAAATATTATGCACTTTCAGTAAATAATTATTAACCATAATTATATTTTTTAGTAATAAATATTGCATTTGTTAAGTATAATATCTTGAAAAAATAGAAAGAGGAATGTTATGGAGAATATAAGTAGTGGAAATGTTACAGGTAGTACTGGCGAAAATATGATGCCAAATACGGCTGGAGGTGCCACTTTAAGTGCAGGAGGCGCTACAGGAAGTGCTGCTGGGAATGTTACAACACCAAGTACTGGAGGTGCTACATTAGGTGCAGGAAACATTACAGGAAGTGCCCCAGCAAATACTGGAACGACACCAAGCACTGGAAGTGCTACACCAAAAATAGGTGGCTTGAAGATACAATGTTTCAGAGGAAACGATTATATTCCAGTAGATAGAGCTAGAATAACAGTAAGAGGACAATCTACTTTAGGTAATGATAGAACCATTGAGTTAGTTACTGATGTAGTTGGATTAACTAATATTATAGAACTACCAGCACCACCATTGGAATATTCCTTAAATCCTAATAGTAATCAAATACCTTATAGTTTATATGATATAACTGTTGAGAGAGAAGGGTTTAATCCTATAATAATAAGAGGATGCCAAGTGTTTCCTACAGAAATTGCATATCAGATATGTAATTTGCAACCTAATTTAGGCAGAGGCTCTATGAGACAAGAAGTTATAGACATACTGCCAAATACTTTGAATGGAAATTTTCCTCCTAAGATACCAGAGGCAGAAGATAAGCCATTACCACCGCCAACTTCAGGGGTTGTATTACCACAGCCTGTAGTGCCTGAATTTGTCATTGTTCATCAAGGTGGTCCAAATGATCCATCAGCACCAAATTATAAGGTGGCATTTAAAGATTATATTAAAAATGTTGCTTCATGCGAAATATATTCAACTTGGACAGAGTCAGCTATAAGAGCAAATGTTTTCTGTATTGTATCTTTTACATTAAATAGGATATTTACTGAATGGTATAGAGGTAAGGGAAAAAATTTCGATATTACAAGTTCTACAGCTTATGATCAAGCATTTAATTATGGTAGAAATATTTATGATAACATAAGTGAAATTGTAGATGAAATTTTCTCAACATATATAAGAAGAGTTGGAAGGAAGCAGCCACTTTTTGCACAATATTGCGATGGAAAGAGCGTTACTTGTCCTAACTGGTTAAGCCAGTGGGGAAGTCAAGAATTATCACGCCAAGGCCTTGGACCATATGATATATTAACACGTTACTATGGCAATAATATTGAATTAACTACAGCTGAGAAGGTTGCAGGAATACCAGTATCATACCCTGGAAGAGAATTAACACTTGGGTCATCGGGAGCATCTGTAAGAGCAATTCAAGGTCAATTAAACAGAATAGCAAGAAATTATCCGCTTATTCCTAAGATCGCTGAAGATGGAAAATATGGACCAAAGACAGCTGCGGCAGTAAAAACATTTCAACAAATATTTACATTGCCTCAAACAGGAGTGGTTGATTATGCAACATGGTATAGGATATCAGATATTTATGTTGGAGTAACAAAACTTGCAGAACTTAATACAACTGAATCAAGCAGAAGCCTTAGAATGAATGAATTTAGACCACCAGTTATACCTGGATTTGATGACGAAAGGAATATTCCAAGATTTTATTATTAAAATAAAAGTGTGCCCTTTAGAGTAAAAATATACTTTAAAGGGCACATTCAATTTGTTTTATTTTCCTGGGATATGGGTTCTTATTAATTCGGTTGGAGATAATATTTTATCAATAATATCTTCAGGTAGTATTTGTTCTTCTAGAAGAATCTCTCTTATGGTTTTTCCAGTGGCTAAGGCTTTTTTTGATATTAAGCTGGCTTTATCATAACCTAGGTGAGGAACTAATGATGTTGCGGAAACTAAGGAATTTTCTAGGTTTTCTAAACATCTATCCTCATCCATCTTCAGATCATTTATACATTTATCTTTAAAAAGTGTGACGCTTCTTTCAAGAAGTTCTAGAGATTCAAGTAGACATTCTGCTATAAGTGGAGTAAAAGCGTTTAGTTCTAATTGTCCCATAGAACTTGCCATGGTTATAGCGCTGTCATTAGAAATAACTCTTAAGCTTACTTGAGCAACCATCTCTGGAATAACAGGATTAACTTTTCCAGGCATAATTGTTGAGCCTGCCTGCATCTTAGGAAGAATTACTTCTCCTATTCCACCACGAGGGCCAGAATTAAGAAGCCTTAAATCATTTGAAATCTTAAGAAGATTTACGCTGCATGATTTTAAAAGTCCAGAAGTTTCTACGAATATATCACAGTTTTGAGTAATGTCCATAGGGTAATCAGATCGTGCTATTCCAAGACCAGTAAGGTTTTGGATAATATCTGTCATCATAAATACATATTTATTTGTAGCATTTAAACCTGTACCTATAGCAGTACCACCAAGGTTTATCTGTCTTAATCTTTCTTCTACTTTGTATATTCTCCATCTATCTCTTTCTATGGCTTTAGAATATGCTCCAAAGCTTTGGCCAGCAGTCATTGGAAGTGCATCCATTAACTGAGTTCTTCCAAGCTTTATTATATCTGAAAATTCATTCTCCTTAATTTGAAGAGCTTCTTGCAAACTAGATAAAGAATCACTTAATTTTCTTATTAATCTAATTGCCGCAATTCTAAGGGCAGAAGGGTAAACATCATTAGTTGATTGGGACATATTAACATGGTTAAGAGGATGAACTAAATTGTAGTCTCCTTTAACTCCACCTAACAATTCAATAGCTCTGTTAGCAATAACTTCATTTACATTCATGTTAGTAGATGTACCAGCTCCACCTTGAAATGCACTTAGTTTAAATTCATAATCAAATTTTCCATCTATAACTTCTTCGCTTGCTTTTATTATTGCATCGGCTTTTTCAGGGGCAAGAAATTTTAAGGTTTTATTTGTCATAGCAGCAGCCTTTTTTATAAGGGCAATTTCTCGTATTAAATTTAAATTTACACTTTTACTGTTTAAATCAAAATTCTCCAAAGCCCTTGCTGTATTTATCCCACTATATGTAGAATTATCAATATTCTTTTCACCTAATACATCTTGTTCTAATCTATAATCCAAAATGAACACTCCTTAATATTTTTGTACTGATAATAAAGCATCAATAAATAAAGAATTATTTTGCAATGTATATCTTTATATTTTATATTATAATAGAATAGGCAACTTAAAAAAATATTTTTGAGTAATTAAAATTAATTCAAAGGAGAAATAATATGAGTTTAAATACAACACCGTCTGGAGAAAGAGTACATATTGCTCTATTTGGTATGACAAACGCTGGAAAATCAAGTATTATAAATGCACTTACAAATCAAGAAATTTCAATTGTTTCTGATGTTAAGGGGACAACTACAGACCCTGTTTATAAAGCTATAGAAATTCTTCCGATAGGACCTTGTATGATTATTGATACAGCAGGACTTGACGATGAAAGTGAATTAGGTGAGTCAAGAAAAAAGAAAACTATTGAAGTTTTATCAAAAACAGATGTTGCATTAGTAGTGGTAGATGCTACTGTTGGAGTTACTGAAAATGATAGATCAATAATAGATCAAATAAAGGAAAAGAAGATACCTACAATTTGTATTTTTAATAAGGCAGATAAGAAGAATATAGAAAAAGAGGAATTAGCTGAGATAGAAAAGACAATTGGAACTACTGTTGTTTCAGTTTCTGCATTAAATAAAAATGGAATAGATGAGCTTAAGCAAAAAATTATAAGCGTAATACCAGACAATGAAGATAAATTTAAATTAGTTGGAGACCTTATAAGCCCAGGAGATTTAGTTGTTCTTGTTACACCTATTGATAAGGCAGCACCTAAAGGAAGATTAATCCTTCCTCAGCAACAAACAATAAGAGACATAATTGAAAGTGATGCCATAGCTATTGTAACAAAAGAACATGAGCTAAGAGAAACTCTTGAAAATTTAAAGAAAAAACCTAAACTTGTTATAACAGATTCACAAGTTTTCTTAAAAGCATCAGCAGATACGCCTAAAGATATAATGCTTACATCATTTTCAATATTGCAAGCAAGATATAAGGGAGATCTTATGGAGCTTGTAAAAGGAGCTAAAGCAGTAGAAAGTTTAGAAGATGGTGATTATGTGTTAATCTCAGAAGGATGCACTCATCACAGACAATGTGACGATATTGGAACAGTTAAAATACCAAGATGGGTACGTCAAATGACAGGGAAACAAATTAATTTTGAATATTCTTCTGGAAATTCATTTACTGATGATGTTAAGAAATACAAACTTATCATCCATTGTGGAGGATGCATGTTAAATAGAGCTGCTATGCTTTCAAGAATTGGTAATGCAGTTAAATATGAAATACCAATTGTAAATTATGGAGTATTAATAGGATATGTTCAAGGAATTTTAGAAAGAGCACTTGAACCTTTCCCAATGGCAAAAGCAATATATGATGGAGATTTTAATTAGGAAGAATTTATGCAGTAACTTACCAAAATAAGAATTATGCTGTTGTTCCAGTTTCTAAGGAAATTATGATGGATGATTCTAAGATCACAAGTTGCGTCCAATATGCTAGCATCAAAGGCAGGCTTTGAACTAGCATAATTCTTATTTCTAGTTAGTATATATTTCATGAGCATATATGGAACAAGCATAGATTCAACTTCAGTTGATATCCATATAAATTCGACTCTCATTTTCAAATTCCTGCTACATAAAAATGTTTCTACTTTCTAGTTGAAGCATTTTTCTTTATATAAATCTAGCTTTATGTAGTAACTTACCGAAATAAGGATTATTCAATAAAAATCAATTATGTTTTGATGAAAGGATTTTAATTAATGAGATATTTAAAGAAAATACCTTCTGCAGATAAGGAAGTTAGTATTAAGCTAATATCAGAGGGATGGACAAAACTAAAAGAACCCTCTAATTTGGGTATAGCAATGTTACTATCAGTGCCTTTTATGCTTATAAATGGGATTATATCTATTGCTATTTCCTATTATTTATATCCACAATTGAAAGAAATTTTTAGTAGTAGTGGGCATGGCTTTATTATTAATTTCACAGTAAATTTATTTACTCTTATATACATTGTTGCAATTTTCATCTTTATGACTATACATGAATTTCTTCATGCTTGTTTTATACCTAATGTATTTAAATCAAGTCAAATATATTGTGGGATAAATGGCTTTTTCGGATTTATTTATACTACTGAAAAAGTCAAAAAGAACAGATTTTTAATTATTTCTATTATGCCTTTCATTTTGTTGTCAGTTGTATTACCTTTTATTCTGAATTTTTTTGGATGGTTAAATGGATTCACTATATTTCTGTGCTTATTAAATGCAATGGGTTCTTGTGTTGACTGTCTGAATATATGTTTAGTAGCAATTCAAGTTCCAAAGGGTTCATATATTGTTAATAATGGATTTGAAACATATTTTAAGTAATTTAAGATTATGAACGTAATATTCCTACATTGAGTTTTATAGGTGGACAATCTCACTTATAATTTTTTCAGGCTATATTTCAAAATTACATTAAAACGCAGCCAAAATAAAGATACCAACATTTCAGTTTAAGAAAAGTTGGTATCTTTATTTTGGGCTCTGATAATGAATGTATAGCATATGTGATATTTTGTAAATGATGTTATAATAAGTGTTGTGCAGCACTATAATCTAATGAACAAGTGCAAATATGTAATAATAGGGAGAATCAACGTTGAGTATTATCGGAATTATAATAAGTATATTTTTGTTAACAGTCACAGTTCTTACTTTAGGATTTATAAAGAAAAAATTCTCAATAAAGAAGATATTTAAAATTATCATTACTATTTTTCTCTTAATTTGCTGTATTATATTTGGTGCTTATAAATATTTTCAAAGGTCAAGCAGCTTTATGTTTACCAAAACAACGACTCTTGGCCAAGAAAATATAAATGGCATTCAAATGTATGAGAGTATTGATAGTAAGGAATTTATACAAAAATACGGGAGAAATCTTGAAAAAATTGATAATGCACTATTTGACTACTATAAACTAAGTGATGGTTTAAAAATTGCTACGAATAAACAGAGACAAATTATTAGAGTTATTATTAACAGTGAAACCAACAGTAATATGAAGACAAGTAAAGGTATTGGGTTAGGGAGCTCAGTTGATGATGTGATTAATGCTTATGGTACTAACTATTATAAGAGGACTGAGGAACAAATGCCTAGCTCGCCAGTAATTGGATATGTAGACCATGAAAAAAAAGTAACAATTGAATTTTGGAATGCAGAAGATAAAGTAGTAAAAATAAGATATGATATTACTTCCATGGAATAACATTATACACAATCTGTATATATGATGTAGCAAATTATAAAAATGTTCTTTGAAAATTGAATAATGCGATTTTTACAAAATATGCTATAATTAATACAGAATCTTTATATTAGGCATCATAAAAAGGAGAGATTATGTATGGAAAAAATTCTTCATTCAATACTTGCAGTGTTTCCTACACCGAATATCGAAGAAACCGCTAAGTATTATAACGAGATTATGGGATTTAGAATTGTTAAATATCTAGATGTAAAAGAACCCCACATATGCCTTTACCGTGATAGTGTGGAAATAGTATTGACTAAAGCAAATAACAAAAAAGTTCACACGAATAGGGAACTCTACGGTTATGGGGAAGATGCTTATTTTATTACGGACAATCAAGAAGCATTACAAAATGAATTTATAAGTAAAGGAGCTAAAATTGTTCGTCCGCTCCATATGACAGATTATAATAATATGGAATTTGTGTTAGAAGATATGGACGGACGGTGGATTGCTTTTGGAATGAAACAAAAATAACACTTCTGAAAATAGGCATAATGTGTAGTTGAGTTAAGATATATTTTTCTTAAATAATGAATTAATAAAATTAAAGACTAAATTGTAAAATCGTATTATTCAAGAGATTGAATTTACGATTTTTTTAATGCGAAATTTTAAAAAAGGATGAATAAAAAATAATTCCCCCCGACTATATGGAACTTAATTGAAAGGGTAATCTCAGACCACATGCCCCCATTTATTTACCCATTTTTCCCTAAATGAAATTTTAGGAATGCACTATTTATAGAATATGCCATACTTGATACATAGTAGTAAATAAATATGAAGTAAGGGTCTTTCTCTTGAGGTGTCTTATTTTGAAATATAAGGGTCAACATTATTATTTAATATAACATAACTTAAAAGAAGAAGGAGATAATTATGGGATTTAAATTTAGAAAGAGTGTTAATTTAGGTGGTGGATTCAGGATTAATATAAGTAAATCTGGAGTGGGATATAGTTGGGGATTTCCAGGGTATCGAATTTCTTCAACTGCTAAAGGAAGTATTAGAGAAACATTTTCAATTCATGGTACTGGAATTAGTTATACAGAAGAAAGTAAAAATCATAGTCCAAGACAACATATACCTGAAATTAAAATCAAACAAATGTCTGGTCCATATATAAATATCGACTCTGCACCTATTGAAAATTTTCAAAATGTAGATTATTCAGAATTAACCCAAGGTATAGAACAAATAATGTGTAATAATAAATTTCATAAAAATATAATGCTTGCTCTATGGTGTTGCTTTGCAGTTTCATTTTTTGCTAGACAACCCATAATTCCAGTACTAGTTTGTATTGCATTAATACTAAAATCTACATTTCATACTAACGCAAAAATTGACTTACAATATATTATTGATAATGATAAAATGAAAGAATATGTTAAAAAAATGAAAAAACTTAAAGATTTAAACTATTGTCATGGAAAATGGCAAGTGACACAATATGCTCATGTAACTGGTTATCAAAGAAAATATAACTCTGGTGTAACACGTTCGATTAATAGACAATCTTTTAAACTTATAGAAAAAAAACCATCATTTTTAACATCTAATGTAGATGTTATTCAGTTAGTATTAGAAAAGGAAATATTACTATTTTTACCAGATAAAATATTAATATTAAAAGACAATAATGTTGGCGTTATTAGTTACAATAGTCTTTCAATTGATTTTGATACTGTAAATTTTGTAGAAAGTGAGGGCGTTCCAAAGGATTCTCAAATCTTATATTATACATGGCAATATGTAAATAAAAATGGATCACCAGATAGAAGGTTTAATAATAATCGGGAGTTACCAGTTTGTTTATACTATAATGTGTACATTACTTCTACAGAAGGATTAAATATTAATCTTCAGTTTTCTAATGAAATAGCTATAAAAGATTTTGAATGTATAACAGCATAGATAGAGTTTTAATGAGTTAGGCTCTTCATAGACCATAATATGATATAGAGAAATAGTTTAAATAATGTTGAAGTTGAAAGCAAAATAAAAATACACTCTACTGAGTGCATTTTAATGTGTCCTCTTTGAAGCATGTATTAACATAAAACTATACAATTTTCTTAAATTATGTATCAATAAAAGTAAATAGTAAATTGTAAAATCGTATTATTCAGAGATTGAATTTGCGATTTTTTTGTTACACAATGCTAAAAAAGTGCGTAGTGCTCAATTTAGATAATGTTTTTTACAAAATATGCTATAATAATATTGTTCATATGAACCTATATTAATGCAGAATAGTAGATTATTGAGATGTAATGATACCTATTTAACTAATAGATAAATAGGTATTTGTTTATGAGAAGTACAAGAATATTTTAGTATGAATAGGAGCGACATAGTTATGGAATTTACAAAACTTAAAAATAGCCTCAAATGCTTAGGGTACAATGTAAGTGAATTTAGTAATGCAGATGAAGCAACAAAGTATTTGTCTAATCAAATGAGCAATAGAACTATTGGAATAGGAGGCTCAATTACAGTAGAGGAAATGAAATTATATGATGCCCTAGCATCTCATAATGAGGTGTACTGGCATATGCGATTGCCTGAAAACATGAGTGCTATGGAGATAAGAAAGAAAGCAAACCTTGCAGATATTTATATCTCATCAGTAAATGGAATTGCCGAAACAGGAGAAATTATTAATATTGATAATACTGGAAATCGTGTATCTGCAATCAGTTTTGGACATGATAAAGTTTATTTAATTATTGGTGAAAATAAAATAGCTTCAAATTATGAGGATGCTTTAGATAGAGCAAGAAATATAGCAGCACCTCTTAATGCAAAACGTTTAGGAGTAAAAACTCCATGTGCGGTAAAGGGAGATAAATGTTACGACTGTAAAAGCCCACAGAGAATATGTAGAAATTTTTCTGTATTATATCGAAAACCTACAGGATGTGAATATGAAGTTGTTTTAATTCATGAAAAGCTTGGATATTAGATAAAATATATGAATGAATTTTTAAATTTCAATTTATCGTTTAGTTAGTTCGCATTTTTCTTAAGTTATGAATCAATAAATTTAAAGACTAAATTGTAAAATCGTATTATTCAAGAGATTGAATTTGTGATTTTTTTACTGCGTAATACTACTATAAAAACGTAATAGTGAATTAATGCTAAATAATGATCGTTTATTTACAAATTTATAAAAAGACGTTTTATAGTATTATATTAATAATAAAAATACAAAAGGGAGATGTATGCGATGGCACGCATAAATGCAAATGGAATACAAATTGAATATGAAATTTTTGGTGAGAAGACAAATCCTACTATAGTACTTATTGCAGGAAATGGTGCTCAACTAAACTTTTGGGAACCAGATTTTTGTGAAATGCTTGCAAAGGAAAATTTACAAGTTATAAGATTTGATAATCGCGATGCGGGATTGTCTACAAAATTCGATGCGGCTGGTATTCCTGATATGGAAAGAATATATCAGGCAGCGCAAGAGGGAAAAACAATTAACGTCGCCTATACATTGGAAGATATGGCTGATGATGTGGCTGGCTTATTAGATGCGCTCAATATAAAGAAGGCTCACATCTGCGGTGCTTCTATGGGAGGCATGATTGCTCAGGTTTTTGCTTATAAACACCCTTCACGTATATATAGTTTAATTTCCATTATGTCATCTACAGGTAATCCAAACAATCCACAAATATCACCAGAAACATTGAAGATTGTTATAGCAATGCCCCCAAATGGACGAGATGCATACATTAATTATACTTTACGTATGTGGAAAAATCTTTGGAGCAAAGGGTTTCCTTTTGAAGAGGAACGTGCAATACGATATACTGAAGAAAGCTATGATCGTTCTTATTATCCACAAGGAGCTGTACGCCAAAATGCGGCGTTGGTTGCTAATGGAGATAGAAGACAACACCTTTCATTATTAACAGTTCCAACACTGGTGATTCATGGAACTGCAGATCCATTGATTCCTGTTGAAGCAGGAAAAGATACAGCACGTACAATACCTAATGCTAAATTACTTTTGATTGAAGGAATGGGACATGATATGCCTAAAGGAACGTGGAAATGCATAGTTGAAGCTATTGCTAATCTAGTAAACGACACGTCTCATTAATGTTAATGAGAAAAGATACAACCATGTTTATTATGTAAGCAGAAAGTGGATTGATTATTATCCCAAATTCCAAGTTGTAATTAAATTATTTCACATTATTTTTTTAAAATGAACTATATGTTAAATTAAGAAAGGGGAAAAATATACGATGAAAGCACAAATTAATCTTATTACTATTTGGACAAATGATATAGAGAGAATGAAAGATTTCTATAATAAAGTTCTTGGATTTAGAATTGAAAATGATCTTGGTAATTATGTTGAATTTGAAAATGATGGAGTAAGGTTTGCTATTTGTATGAGAGATGTTATGTATGTGTATAGTGACGAATATAGGAAAGAGTCATTTGGACAGGGATTTGAACTTGCTTTCCCATGTGAAAGTCCTAATGATGTTGATGAATCATTTAAGACGTTAATCTCAAAGGGAGCAACTTCTGTTCACGAGCCACAAGATATGCCGTGGAATCAAAGAACAGCATTATTTGCTGACCCAGATGGAAATATACATGAAATTTTTGCAGAAATTAAATAATACGTAGTTTTATTGCATTGAGTGTCATAGGTGGACAATCTCACTTGTGATTTTTTAGGCCACATATAAACATCAGATTAAAACATAAGAAAATAAAAATACCAACATTTCAATTTAAGAAAAGTTGGTATTTTTATTTTTGTCATAATAGTTAACTAGCACACATACATAATTTTATTGTAAGCACAAAAGTTTAGCTTTATCAGCTTTATATCTCTTTTCTGCATTTTATCATTAAAAATTTTACTGGAGGTTTGTCGGGATTATCTTTATATATGTCATCAATTTCTACAAAGTCTATAAGCCCATAATTTCCGAATTCTTTCTCTATGGATTTAGAATTATAGAAAAACAGCTTTACACCATACGTTGTTTCATAATAATTTTCAGCAAGCTTCGTACCATTACCGTACATTGGAGCTTTTTCTGAAACGGCTGTAAAAATCATATATCCACCTGGTTTTAAATGGTTATAGCAATCATTAATAAACTTTTTTCTTTCATCTTCATTTAACAAATGAATAAGTGCAAAGCTAGCTACACCATCATAGAGTTTATTTTCAAAAGGCATATCTGATACTGATCCATGATAAATTTTATTATTAATTCCATTTTCTCTTGCTATATTAATTGCTGTTTGAGAAATTTCAATTCCTGTAACTTCCATGTTATTATCGACAAATGGTTTTATATTTCTTCCATATCCAACACCTGGTATTAAGATATCTTTCAGATTATTTTCAGCAAAGTAATCTGCAACTACAATTGCAGTGCTTGATGGCTCAAAACCCCACATTGCTTGCTTTTCTGAAAAACTTTTTTCCCAGAACTCTGACATATAAACATCTCCTTTAAAATTTTTTTATAACTTTATTATTAGTATAAATCTTATTTTTAGAGCAAAGATTATTTAAGTTATTTATAACCTAAATATAATTGTTTTAATCAAATATATTACAGACTGTATTTATCTATAATATATCCATTTATACTTTTAGTCAATACTTATTAATGATTAAGTAAATTTTATTATGTTTTTATCGAAACCTGCAAACTGTATAGTTCAAATTAATGTAGAGCATTAATACATGAGAATAAAAGACTTAAAAATATAGAGCAGATATATGCATTGTATGTGTAATATTTTGTAAATAATGCTATAATAAGTGTTATGTGGACTATAATCTAATGCATAATAGTAAATTATGAGGTAGTAAATAAAAAACGTAAATTTTTATATTTGGATAATATGTTATAATTGGAATACAATGCTATTAGATTATTTTATTTATTGAAAGGAAAATTGTTTTTATGAAAAGTTATTTTTTTTTTAGCACTTGCAACATATGTAATATCCTTTTTAATATGTTTTAATATCTGCTTAAAAGTAGATATAGAAAAATTTATACGTGGTAAAATAATCAGAAGAGTTGGTTTGGTTATAATTGCTTTTTTATTTAGTATTGTTGGTTCTTTAATGATAGATTGTTTAAATATTGCAAAAGAATACAGATCTTCGATTGATGGCTTTTTTGTTTTTGGACCAGCTACAGCCCTTTTTGTTTGGGCATTACCAGCAAAACTAAATCGCAATTGCCATCATTAACAATTCATAGAAGTAAAGAATAAATTGAATTGTATATCATGATTCAGAAGTTGCAATGTTTTTGTATATAATATAGATGTAATACACAATATTTTTTATCATGAATCAATAAGATTAAATAGCAAATTTTAAAAATTGCATTATTCAAGAGATTGAATATGCGATTTTTTTAGTACTCAATTCTAAAATAAAATGTAATAGTAAATTATCATGAATTAACGCTAGGAGAAGAATATTTTTATGAAAATAACATTTGAAAAATTAAGTAACCTTTCTCTAATATATATTAAATTAAAAGAGTCTAATGTCAAAGTCAAAACAATTCAGGATATTCTGTGAGAGCTATTATTTGATAAAGATAACAAATGGATAGGTATAAATATTTTTAATGAAAGCAAGTGCTGTGGTGAGTTCATCCTTCCTAAGGTAAAGAGTATAGGAAACATAAATATTCAGCAGACTGATGAAATGGTAACAATATTATTTTAATGAAATAACTAATACATACAGTAAGAGAGAAGAGGTTCTATATATCATACAGCAGTTAGTAATACTGCCGTAAACAAGGAATAGGTACAAAATTAGCTGATACAGCAATTCAGGCATTAAAAGAGCAAGGAATTGGTGAGGTCGCGTTGGTAGCTTTTGAAACAAATGAATTAGGAAATTCTTTTTGGGAATCACAAGGATTTGAAGAAAGAGATGATTTAGTATATAGAAATAAGATCCTTAATGATATTAATGTTTAATTATGAAAAATAAGTATCATTTAGTTGCGGACCGCACTTTTAAAATCAAGGATAATTGATGATGTGAGCTGTTTCTAAAATTATAAAAAGGGGAGTTGATAACATGAATTATAGAGTTGATATACTTTTATTTGATGAATTTGAAACATTGGATGTATTTGGTCCAGTTGAAATATTTGGACTATTACCGGATATTTTTAAATTGAATTTTATATCGGTTGATGGTGGCATTATTGAAAGTTCTCAAAAAGTGAAAGTTGATACTGATTCATACACAAGAGACAATGATATTTTGAAAATTTTATTTGTACCAGGTGGAAGTGGTACAAGAGAAAAAGTTAATGATGATGATTTTATAAACTTCATTGAAAACATGTCCAAAGAATCAAAATATATAATTAGTGTATGCACAGGTTCAGCTTTACTTGCTAAAGCAGGAATTTTAAATGGGAAAAGAGCGACATCAAATAAAAGAGCATTTAAATGGGTTACAGAACAAAATGACGATGTACTATGGGTAAAAGAAGCAAGATGGATAAAGGATGGTAACATATATACATCTTCTGAAGTATCCGCAGGAATTGATATGGCATTGGGTTTGATAGAAGACTTAATAGGAAAAGAAAAAGCATTAGAGATTAGTCAAAGTATTGAATATTCATGGAATGAAGATAGTAGCTATGATCCATTTTCTAAAAATATGAATGATTAGATAAAAAGTAGTAGAAGAGAGGGCTTTCAATGCAAACAGTTGTAGGTGTAGTATTTGTATTGATCATGATAATAATTGGGATGATTTTCGGAAGGTTAGCACAATTCATAGGTATCATTATTAGTGGAATTGCTAAGTTTTTTAAGAAACTATTTTAAAAGAAGTAAGTGTTAGTATTGATATTTTTTATAATCAGAGATGTAAGAATATTGAAGTTAAGTAAAATAATATGTGTGTAATTGAATAGCGAAATAAATGTTTGAGAAGGAAAATATTATGGAGTTAAGCAAATTGATATATAAAAGAGCGGATATACAAAATGCTGATATTATGTTAGAAATTATACATAGGTGCATGAAAGAAGTGAATTATATAGATTATAATGAGAGTGAATTTCAAAAATATTTAGGTACATTTACTGCAAATTGGCTAAAAAACATTATTGAAACAAGACATTATTATGAAGTTTGGCATAATAACAAGATTATTGCTTGTGGAGGAGTAAGTAGAGATTATAGTCAAGAAAAACAAAGCTATTTTACTGCTATATTCGTAAATCCCGATTATAGGGGGAAAGGTATAGGAAGAGACCTTGTACATCATCTTGAACTTGATGAATGGTGCCTTGATAGCAATTTGATTGAAATTCCATTTTCCAAAAGTTCTCATAAATTTTATAATAAGCTTGGTTATGGGTATAGATCATATCCACCAGTATTCAATAAAAATGATGGTTCAACTATTATGTATAAATATAAGAAAGTATAACATGACATAACTGCAATTAAAGTTAGAAGCAGTGATCAAAAGGGAGAGAGTGAAAATGACTGCATACGAAAATAGTTTAAATATTTTAGAAGTGTTATTTGCAAAAGATTATCAATTTGCTTTAGCAACATCAAATGATAATACTCCATCTGTTAGGTTTGTGGATACCTTTTATGACAATGGTGTATTTTATATTGTTTCTTATGCAAAATCGCAAAAAGTACAAGAGATCGAAAAGAATAATAAAATATCAATGTGTAATAAATTATATCGTTTTACTGGAATCGCTCACAATATTGGTCATCAATTATTAGAAAAAAATTATGGGATTAGATGTCATGGTTTCTTTATGAAAGTAATTGAAAGAGAACTAAATGTATCATAAAACGTAATAGTAAATTTATGGGAAGCAATAGTGTTTATTTAACTAAAAGATAAATAGAAATTTGTAACGAAAATAAAATATGAGGAGAATGTTAAATGAGAGAAATTATAAGAACAGAAATAGACGAAGAATGGGCGCACTCTGCGATTGTTGAGGCAGGAAATCATGTATATATAAGCTATTGCATGAAGAATGAGGGACAAGCAATAGAAAATCAAATAAATGGTGCATTTGATGTTTTGAGTGAAAGACTTGAAAAGATAGGCTTGACATTGAAATCTGTAGTGCAAATGGATTGCTTATTTAGAGATATTAAAGATTTATCGTTTTTAGGAGAAATAATTAAGGAGAGATTTGAAGGAAAATATCCAGCAAGAAAGGCATTTGAAACAAAGTTTATTAGAGATGGAATTGACTTTCAGGTTGATGCAGTAGCTTTCAGAGAGAATTAAATAAATTCAAAATTATCTTTTAGTTAGTTCGAAACTGAAGAGTATTATGAATTAGACATCTAAAGAATTGTTAAGGGTAGTGTGAGAATATATGGATGAATACATAAAAAAGTTAAGAAAGCATATTGGTAATTCACCATTACTTCTTGTAGCAGCAGGAGCCATAATCTATAAAAATAGAGAAATATTATTACAGAGAAGAGCAGACAGTGGTAAATGGGCAATACATGGAGGAGTTCTAGAATTAGGAGAAACAGTAGAGGAAACAGTTAAACGTGAATTGAATGAAGAAATAGGTATAAATCCAATCAAATTGAAATTTTATAAGGTTTTTTCAGAAGAAGATATGTATACAGTATATCCAAATGGTGACGAAGTATATTATATTAATGTGATTTTTCTATGTGATGAATATGAAGGGGAATTAAAACAGGATAATAATGAGGTAACCGAACTCAAATGGTTTGATGTTGATAATCTTCCTGTAGATATTAATTCCCCTGTTGATAAAGCAATACTAAGTGATATTGAGAAAGTTTTATCATAATAACATAAAGCGATTTGTTTTACACCATATTCTTATATTACGTATTATAGATGAACAATCCAGCCTATATTTTTTAGTCTATATTTTAACATTACATTAAAACACAGCCAAAAACAAAAATGCCAACCTTTCAATTTTAGAAAAGTTGGTGTTTTCATTTTCTAAAAGCTTTTAAATGAACTACCAGATATAGATATCCAATCTAAGAATTACACTTATGGATTGAAATATATGCTATATCAGAAAGGACAGGTACTCTTTTGCGCAGTGTTACATTAGAGAATATGTTGTAGGAATTTCTTCATTAGAAGTTGTTCCATTTTGCTTGTCACGGGCTTGCCTCGGGAGCATGCTGAAATGGTGCAATTTCTGATGTTAGAAATCCTCAACTTATTCTCAGTAACCGGAACAACAGAGTACCTGTTCTTTCGGTATTTTACCACATAATTCTAAGTTATATCCTCATTAATTTCAGGTATAGCCATTTTTAAGAACTCTTCCATTGCTCGCGTGAAGTATTTTCCCTTTTTGGTGTAGAAATATACGTTACGGCAAATGCTATCCTCATTCAGCTTATAATAGATTACGTTAGGGTCAGGTTTTGTATATCTTATAAGCGTATCACTTAAAAAGCTGATGCCCATTCCATAGCAGGTAAGGTTATAAGACGTAACTAACTGATCTAATTTTAAAATCACATTTGGTGAAAAGTTATGATGTTGACATATCTTCTCAGCACGTTTACGTGTATCATTTCCAGATCTTAAAAATAGAAATGGTTCATCCTTAAATAGTTCCAAAGGAACACTAGGTGTAGACGAATCAAGATGTTTATTATTTATTATGTCATGAGCAGTTAATTGATAATTTATAGTTTTACTATTAACTTCAAATTTCTTTGGAACAGCTAAAAGCAAGTTTTCATTACAGTACTTATGTCTAGAATATAGATTTTCGTTAAACTCATAATTATCTATAACAAGATCCAAAGCACCAGAGAAGAGTTGCTGCTCTAAAAGTGCAGTATTAGCTTCAACCATATGAATAGAAACTAGGGGGAATTTTTCTCTAAAGTCTGTGATTATAGGAGGAAGAATATAAGAAGCAAAAAGATTACTTCCGCCTATGGCTATATTTCCAGTACGTAACTCGTTCATATTGCTTAAGAAATTCTCGAATCCATTTTCGATATCAAGAATCTTTTCTATACATTTTACATACTCCTGTCCGCAAGGAGTTAATTGAATTGGATTTGTACTTCGGTCAAACAAAGGAAAACCTACACGCGCTTCTATCTTTTTTATAGTTGCACTAAGGGAAGGTTGAGAAATATACAGGTTTTGAGCGGCTTTTGAAAAACTTTTTTCCTTATTAACTTCATACACATATTCCATACCTTTAAACATAAATAACCTCCACATATAAATAAAAATCTATAATACTTATATTATTATATGTATTTGATTATATTGTAGAGGACACTTATAATTAAGTCAACAGATGAATTAGAAGAATTTGATAATAAACCAATAATTTATACAAGAAGTGCCGATTATAATGTGGGGGCGAAGGTTATGATAAGGGAAATAAAGTTAGAAAATAAAGATATCAATTTCCGTAAGGAGAACGACTCAATTGGAAGCAAGGACATACCTGAAGATGTATATTATGGTGTACAATCTTTGCGTGCTGCTGAAAACTTTAGGATTACTGGATTGTTCATGCATCCAGAAATTATAAATAGTTTAGCGTATATAAAGAAAGCAGCTGCTATAACAAATTGTGAAGTTGGAGTTTTAGACAAAAAGATTGCAGATGCAATTGTAAAAGCTTGTGATGAGATATTAAGAGGAAATCTGCATGAATACTTTATTGTTGACCCAATTCAAGGTGGAGCAGGAACTTCACTTAATATGAATGCTAATGAGGTCATAGCCAACCGTGCAATTGAGATACTTGGAGGTAAAAAAGGAGAATATTCTATTGTACATCCAAATGATCATGTAAACTGCGGACAATCCACTAACGATGTTATACCAACAGCAGGGAAAATTACTGCTTTAAAATTATTGGAACATGCTCAAAGTGAGCTATATAGATTACATGATGCATTTTCACAAAAAGCTATAGAATTTGATCACATAATAAAAATGGGAAGAACTCAAATGCAAGATGCAGTACCAATTCGTTTAGGTCAAGAATTTAAAGCTTATTCAGTAGCCATAATGAGAGATGTTAACCGTATGGAAAAAGCTATGGATGAGATGCGAGTTCTTAATATGGGAGGAACTGCAATAGGTACTGGAGTTAATGCAGACGTAAAGTATCTTAAACGAGTTGTTCCAAATCTATCAGAGATTACTGGAATGGACCTTATACAAGCTTTTGATTTAATAGATTCAACACAAAACTTAGATTCCTTTGTAGCAGTATCAGGAGCTGTTAAGGCTTGTGCAGTAACATTATCTAAGATTGCTAATGACTTAAGATTAATGTCTTCTGGACCAAGAACAGGATTTGGAGAAATTAATCTTCCAGCAAAACAAAATGGTTCTTCTATCATGCCAGGAAAAGTTAACCCAGTTATTCCTGAGGTAGTAAACCAAGTGGCATTCAATATTATTGGTAATGATACGACAATCACAATGGCAGCAGAAGGTGGACAATTAGAACTTAATGCATTTGAACCAATTATATTCTATTGTTTATTTCAATCAATTGATACTCTAACTTATGCAGTTCAAACTTTCATAGATAATTGTGTAAAAGGTATTACAGCCAATGAAGAAAGATGCCGTGATTTAGTAGAAAACAGTGTTGGAATAATTACAGCAATTTGCCCACACGTAGGATATTCAACAGCTGCAAACCTAGCTAAAGAAGCTATAAAAACAGGAACATCTATTAGGACTTTGATATTAGAAGCAGGACTTTTAAGTGAAGATGAACTAAATGAAATTTTAGATCCATTTAATATGACAGAGCCGGGGATATCAGGAAAGAAATCTATTAGCAATGAATTAAAAACAGTTTAATAAATTTTTGTAAATAAGCTTAAAATTAAATAGCAAGAGAAATCATTTGGAGTGATATGAGATTCATAATTTTAATCTCATATCACTCTTTATTTTTATGTTCTTAGCACATAGCAAACTCCATATTAATTAATTGACATAAAAAAAATTTTTCTAATTCATATGAGGATGTTTGAACCAGATGCTATATTCTAAAAAAGAATCCTGTAATATGCGATTAATGCACTAAAATAGAGGGTTTAACGTATAATATTTGAGTTGAAATTTGAATGAATTTAATTTATAAAAGTCGCACTAACGAATATTTTGATAAGCTTAAAATGGATTTTTTTGATTATTCAGAATTTTAAAAACATAGGAATAAATGATTTTTTATGTTATAATACATGCGGAAATTGAATTTTCTTGTATAAATTTTCAAAAGTGAGACATTATGTCAGCGCTTGATTATAAAAGCAATAAGAAATTTAGTAAAATAACATTATTTTTTTAATAAAAATCTATTGTTTTTTTATTAAGTATGTTTAAATTTGGAATTTTGTCTTTTTAAATACTTATAAGGTTTTATCAAATATATTCTCTGTAGTAAGTTTTTGAAAAGAGAAAATTCTAAGTTGCAGCATTTTAGAAGGGGGATATTAAAATGAAAAAATTAGGATTAGCATTTCAAATTCTTCTAGGGCTTGTGCTAGGTATTGCAATAGGAGCTGCTTTTTATGGCAATCCAGTTGTAGCATCATACTTACAGCCTATTGGAGATATATTCATCAGACTAATCAAAATGATAGTTGTTCCTATAGTATTTTCATCACTTGTTGTTGGTGTTGCTGGTGTAGGTGATATTAAGCAGGTAGGAAAAATAGGAGGAAAAACTATACTGTATTTTGAAATAGTAACTACAGTTGCCATTGTAATAGGACTAGTTGTAGCCAATGTGGCTCATCCAGGAAGTGGAATTAATATTCAACAACTTTCGTCAGTTAGTATCGAAAAATATATGAATACAGCTGAAACTGTATCTAGCCATGGTTTTGCAGATACATTTTTAAATATTGTTCCAACAAATATCTTTGAATCTCTTTCAAAAGGTGATTTACTTGCGGTTATATTCTTTTCAGTTATGTTTGGTTTAGGTGTTGCTGCAATTGGAGAAAAAGGAAAGCCTGTTCTTGCTTTTTGCCAAGGTGTGGCTGATTCAATGTTTTGGGTAACTAATCAAATTATGAAACTTGCACCACTTGGAGTATTTGGATTAATTGGTGTAACAGTTTCTAAATTTGGAGTAGCCTCATTGATTCCATTAGGTAAATTAGTTATTAGTGTTTATGTAGCTATGATTTTCTTTATATTTGTTATATTTGGCTTGATAGGTAAGATGTGTGGTTCAAGCATTATATCACTTATGAAGATTTTAAAAGATGAAATTATTCTTGCGTACACTACAGCAAGTTCTGAAGCAGTTTTACCAAAACTTATGGAGAAGATGGAAAAGTATGGCTGTCCGAAAGCTATTACATCTTTTGTTATTCCAACTGGGTATTCATTTAACTTAGATGGATCTACCTTATATCAGGCGATTGCAGCACTTTTTATCGCCCAAATATATGGGATAAATCTGCCAATTGCTACGCAAATAAATTTAGTATTTGTACTAATGGTTACATCAAAAGGTATGGCTGGAGTTCCAGGAGCATCCTTTGTTGTTTTATTAGCAACCGTTGGTTCTGTAGGTATACCTGTAGAAGGGGTAGCTTTCATTGCAGGAATAGATCGTATTGTTGATATGGCAAGAACTGTTGTTAATATAATTGGAAACTCATTAGCTGTTATCGTTATTTCCAAATGGGAAGGGAAATATGATACAGAAAAAGGAAAGAAATATTTGAACATTATCAAAAAAGCAGCTTAATCACATAGAAACATGTGAATCTCAAAAAGCAGAAATAATGTTATTTTCAAGGACTATGGAAATATCGCTGAAAGTACTAAATTGCAGGTTTCATCACTAATGCTTGCTCCAAATTTCATTGTGACAAGCATTAGTTAAACAACCTACAATTAAGAACTTTTAACTGAAAATTTTTAAAAATAAGTATAGAATATTCTATGCTTATTTTTTTTGATTTCTGCATGAAAGTAATGCTGTTATTAATTGATTGTATTAGTTAAATCCAGTTAAATTATCGAAATTCATAGATTCAAAATGAACTAATAAGGGCAATAAGTATGTAGGAATATATTAAACAATTGTAGACCTGGTCATTATAATTACTTGTATTATTGAGTTTGTGATTTAGAGTTACAATGTGTAGATTTGACGCAGTAAATTATAAAAATGTTCTTTAAAAACTGAATAATGCGATTTTTGCAAAATATGCTCTAATTAATGAAGAATAGTAAGTTATTGTTCATTAACTGCTAAAAAACAAGCAAAGGCCGCATAATGGATACTAATCCAGTATTTGGCCTATTTTTACATGTATGTCGTATGTACACGATGTTATTTGCAATCGGATTTATTAAAATCTCTGAGCATTTCAGTAAATTTTTCAATTTGGTAATCATCCCATTTTGAAATGCGTTCATAGAATATGGATTCCTTTTCTTTTAAAGCATTTAGTGTTTTTTGTCGTCCAAGTTCAGTTAAAGATAATAGTATTCCTCTTCGATCATCAGGAGATATTTCACTTTTCACATAACTCAGGCTTTTGAGTTGATTGACAAGGCGGCTTACAGAGCTGCGATCCATAGCTACTGATTCTGCTAAAACTGTAGCGCTTGTTGGGCCAAATGAGAAAAGCCAACGGACAAGCAGAAAGGCTGCGGGCTGTAATGTTGAATCGAAGCGAGCTGCGGTTCTGACATTGATCGCATGTGAGGCACTTATAAGTGCATTTAATTGTTCGCCAAGTTCCAATTCTAATTGTGTTCTCTTAGTGTTATTGTCCATAGTACACCTCAATTTAATATTTTAACTCATATAATAAAATGTTTGACATATATCAAGTAAAAATGTATACTTGATATATGTCAAGTATAGTTATTTATTTATTACAAGTCAAGTAAATCCGATACATTAAATTTACGGTATATACACATGATATTAAATAATAATTTATTATACAAATATTAAGGAGGAGGATTATTGTGAATACTCAACCAATTGCTGTAATCACTGGTGCCACTAATGGGCTTGGACAAATCGTTGCGATTGAATTAGCAAAACGAGGTACTCACCTTGTATTGACTGCTCGGAACAGAAGGAAAGCAGAAGAGACTAAAGAGATGATAAAGAATATTGCACCAAAAACAGAAATAGACTTCTTTTTCGGAAATCTGTCATTGATGGAAGATGTCAGAAAGATCGGAAATGAGATTAAAGCCTCATATCCCAATATTGATGTGCTTGTGAATAATGCAGGACTGCACGCATTTGAGCAGCGAATAACATCCGAGGGCTTTTCAGAAATGATAGCAGTGAATTATTTGGCTCCATGGGTATTAACCTATACATTAAAACAATCTTTAATAAATTCAGGAAATGCTAGGGTTATCAACGTTGCTTCGGAGGCATCTCGAAAACATGGTGAACTTAAGTTACCAGATGATTTGATAAATACTAATACATTTACTTCTAGAGAGTCATCTTTGCTTTATGGAAAAACTAAGTTGCTCGATATTATGTTTACTGGGGAATTGTCACACCGATTCAAAGGAACAGGAGTCACTGTTAATGCACTCGATCCGGGATTTAATGTGACGGGTCTTGGACGTGAGCTTTGGTTTGCTTCCGTACTTGAACGTATATTAAAATTTTTGCATATAGGAGATCCGCATAAAGGGGCTGATATTATTCTTCGTTTAGCAATAGAGTCGCAATATCAGGGGGTGACGGGTGGCTACTTTAGTGCTGGAACTGGCAAGCTTATTGTTCCTGTGTATCCTGGTGGGGATGGCACTATGCAAAATAAATTGTGGAATGATACTAAAGAATTGTTGCAACAAAAAGGATTTATAGAGTAAACAAATGTACTAGTACTACTTTTATAAAAATAAATAACAAATTGTAAAAATCGCATTATTCAAGCATTTGAATTTGCGATTTTTTGTTGCACAATTCTAAAAATGAGTACAAAAAATGCCCCAATAAAGGGGCGTATATGTATGTGATAATTAATATTTGCGGGGTATTTATATTATACGTTAATATGTCTTAAATAATACGTAATTAAAATATCATATTCCCACATTAAATGGATTGAAAATGGAGTACAGATCTGATTATGGAGACATCCTTAGTTTATGAGTATTTTATGAAATTATTCATGATAAAAATAATAAAAGATCCATAAAAATAAGTAACTCAAAAATTAATGGATAAAAGTGTAAAGAATTATAAATAAAGAGTAACTAAAAGATAAAAATAACGATCAAGAGGTTTCCTTTAATTATATGAAGGTTAACTTCATATAATTAAAAATATTAATATAATTCTTAAATAAGTATTCAAACAATTCAATTCAAATTAATATGCTAAGTAGTTTGGGAATTTTGAAATTTAAGATGTAAAAGATAATTGACCACTACCAGCTATTATGACTTTATAACCATATTGCATAGGATTTAAGACATATTGCAATGAGTTTGGCTCAAAGCGTATAGATTGTTCCATTTGAGTAGCCACCTTTCACAATTCGAGTGTTATACAAGTAAGTAATTAAATTTATCATGTGGAATTATTAAATAAATATGCATAATGTAGATTTGGTGAAGTAAATAAAATATGTTCTTTGAAAACTGAATGATGTGATATTTAAAAATCTGTTATAATATTTATTAAACAAAAGAAAGTTTATTTAATAGATATTACGGAGGCTAAGGTTATGATAAAGAAAGAAGATATGCCTGTTTGTGATGTTGCCACAACTGTACAGATATTGGGCAGTAAGTGGAAACTATTAATTATAAGAGATTTAATAGATGGACCAAAGCGAAACAGTGAAGCAATGGGGACATTTGTATAAAGAGCGATTATAGAGACTTTTTTGTGCGTAATGTTTATATAAAAAAAGTCGTTATATAATAGTTTTATGAAGGAGCTGATATTATATGAAGACAGTTTTAGAAGTTATAAAAGAAAGAAGATCTATAAGATTTTTTAAAGAAGAACAGATAAAAAAAGAAGAGTTAGAGAAAATTTTAGAGGCTGGTTTATGGGCGCCGTGTGCAGGAAATCTACAAGCGGTAAAATTTGTTGTAGTTCAAGATAAGAGATTAAATGATGAATTGGGAAAGATAAATAGAGAACTTTTCGGAGCTGCAAGGAGAAACGATAAATCAAGTGGAAGTATTGCTGATGATGATAGTATTAAAAGTGCTTTTTATAAAGCTCCTGTAGTAATTTATTTATTTGCACCAGATAATTATCCTTATGCAATTCATGACTGTTGTGTTGCAAGTCAAAATATTATGCTTGAAGCAGCAGAAATAAATATTGGTTCTGTTTGTATTTCAAGAGGAGAAAAAACATTTGAAACTGAATTAGGTAAGAAAAGTAAGGAAAAATGGGGATTAGATAGTACTTATCAATGTCATGGTATTATTCCTCTTGGTTACATATCTAAAAATGGTAAACCACAGCCAAGGAAAGAAAATAGAATTATTTTTGATTAAAAAGATTTATGTATTGTTTAAAATTTAATAACGTATTTAAATATCACATTATCATAGTAATAGATAGATAATGTGATGTTTTTTATGTACAGTACTTCACAATACTCAAAGTGTGTATTAGGAAGGCGATGAAGAGACCCTAACTAGATGCCTCTCGAGAAAAATCTAAGGTTCCTCTACCTAGTATAATAATTATATAGTCATTTTTGAGAGGTATTAAATCATACTTTTTTGATTGCGGTATCAATCGTATGAGTTGAATTAGATTTGGTTTAGAGTCATAAATAATCAGTAAAGCACGTTCGTTAAAAGAGTTATTTTGAACAGCATAGTTAGTATCGGGAGATAACTTTAAATCATTTATTGTATATATACCTTGGCTACCATATGAGGATATCTGTGCATAAGATATTGTGTTATTAGCAAAGAATAAACATGAAAAAAATAAGAATACAGAAATGGATCTTTTCATAAATATTCTCACCTGCCTTTAGATTTAAGTAATATTTTAAGATATAATAACTTCTCCTTTGCCAATGACAGTCACTAAATAGCTAGTAAATGGAGGTTGAAAGGAATATTTTTTTGATAAAGGTGCTAATTCAATAGACTCGTAAACAATTTCATTAGTGTCAGAGATAAGTACAACAACATATTCATTGGGTGAAATGTTTTGTAAATCATAAATTTTATTTGGAGATAAATTTAATTGTTCACTTGTATAGATACCTTGAGAAAGAGGTTTTGAGTTAGCTAATGAACAAACAATAAAAGTATTAAATGAAAAGAACAAAAAAAGAAAAAATGTAATACTAAATCTTTTCACGATATATAATCACCTCAATATAACTTTAGCGTAGATAGTTAAAGAAACTATCATTATTATGATTAGTTTTAAATAATATTATTCAAAAGAAATTTAATTTGATAAATGATTTGATACGTAATTCTATTAACGCAGTAAAATATAAAATGTTCTTTGAAAATTGAATAATGTGATTTTTACACAATATGCTATAGTTAATACATAATGGTGAATAAATGGGGATTAAATTGAAAATTTATAATAGCTGATTTATAATACTAACTATATTAAGTTGTAAAGATGGTAATAGGAATATGAAAAAAGTTTGTATGCCATATTCCTATATTGTCTCCATGAAACTTAAGGGGCAACAGTAGTTAAGTGAACTGTTATTAAGGAGTTTGTAATGAAAAAAGTAAGATTATTAAATTTTATACCACTAATAATTGCAGCGCCTCCAGTCATTATTGGAGTGATAGTAATGTATTTGCACAATGTTGCTGTCTTTACTGTTGGACAAAATATTTTTTGTTTATTAATAGGGGGATTGATTTCATCTTTTGTTGTATCAAGAAAAGAAAAAATGAAAGGTATTAATACTGAGAGCGTCACTATATTTGTCTCAGTAATACTACTATTTCTAACTCTTATTAATTCAGGAATGGAAGGGGTACATAGATGGATATCTCTTGGACCAATTAAGTTCTATGTGGCAAGTATAGTTTTGCCTATTGTGATTATTAAGTTATGGGGGGGATTGGTGAATGGAAAACAGAGGGTGACCATAATTACTACAATAATTGTATCACTCCTTTTACTAAGACAGCCAGATGCTTCGCAGTTAACTGCATTTATAATTCCAATGATTATTCTTATATGGAATAACACCAGAAACAATATAATTCGTTTTAGTATTGCAGGAGCACTTTTAATAATGGCTGTTGTTTCGTGGGTGTATTTAGATGCATTACCACCTGTATCATATGTAGAAGAAATACTTAGTCTTGCAGCTAATACCGGAATCATATGGTTTGTTTTAGGAGTTATATCATTAGTTATATTACCATTGCCATTTATAATCTTTCCCCAAAAGGACTCAAAACTAATATCCAGGTGTATTGGTATATATTTTATTATTATATTGATATCTACACAATTTGGGAACTTCCCAATTCCATTGATGGGATACGGGATTTCTCCTATTATAGGTTACTTTATAGCAATTACCTGGCTGGTTAAGGATAAAGCCAAAAAGAAAAATCAGATAAAATAATCGATTATGTTAATTCATAACATTCTGAAATCATGAATCAATAAAAATAAATAACAAATTGTAAAGTCGCATTATTCAAGAGATGGAATTTGCGATTTTTTTATGCGTACTATGTAGATATTGTGCAGTAATTTAAAATAAAAATTCGATCTTTGAAAATTGAATAATGCGGTATTTATAAATTATATTATAATAATTAAATTAGTAATAGTATTCTTAAGCTACATATGTGTGTTTAGAAGTAAGGTTAGATGATGTAAAATAAGCATCATATCTTTGCAAATCATATAGATATCATAATGAGAGAAAAATAAGAGGAATCATCTTATTCGGAAAATTTCTCTTATTTATTACTGCATCACTCATAATGCTTCCTTAATGACTTATTAAATTCTAGCAGCTACAATCTGAACTAGCAATAATTGCAGAAAGTGTTGCATTGTTTAATGTTGCTACAGTACCTATAGCAGAGGAAAATGTTATTTCAGCAGAATAAGTGCAGCATTCATTAGATTGACAAGTATTACAATCGCAGACAAAGAAGCTAAAAGTGCTTGCACTAGCCAAAAGAGCAGAGCTACCATAGCTGTAAGAGGCTATTGGAACTCTAAGATTATAAGGACAGTTTTTAAAGATTGTTACTATAATATTAATTGTTGCTCCTTCAGTACCTGAGATTACTTCAACATTAGATGCAAATTCAATATTCACACAAGGATTATTACACCATTTAGGAATACCTACTGGAACTGTAGCTAGTACTAGTGGAGTTGCTGGGGTAGTAGCAGGTACTGAGATTAATCCGCTAGAGCCACTACATTTTAAAATAGTTGAACAGTGTTCTTTTTCTTTTTTGCAATCATAATGATAAACATTTGATTCTGAATTCATAATGAAATCCTCCTTTTAATTATATTGATATAAATTAAGAGCTAGCAGAAAAAATTGACTTAGTAAGGAATATTATTGATTATATACAAATGCAACACATTTGAAATTATCATATAAAATATAGGAGACTTTTCTATACCTAATTATATGACAGTTAAAGTGGTATTGATTATAAACTAAAGTAAAAATTAATGTATTGTATAAGGTTATATTTCTTCTTGTAGTCCTTACATTGTGTATTAGTAAAAATAAATAATTAAGTTAAAATATCGTATTATTTTAGAAGTGAATTTGTGATGTTTTTGTTGCACAATACTAAAACAGGAGGTAAAGTGATGAGTAAAAGATTTGAAGATCAAGTAATGAAATTTGATATAACAAATACAAAGTTAAAAATTGAGATAACATTAAAAGATTTAGCATGGTTATTTGAAAATAGTCCAAGCAATTATGACCTTGATGGTGAAGGCCCAGCAAAGGTTAAAAGAGGTAAAAGAAAAGAATTTGCTGAGTTTATTGTAAATAGACTTAAAGATGATTCGAGCGAAGATTCAAATAATGTAGTTTAGGGAGAACCTTTTGAAATGATATTTGAAGAAATATTAGAAGGTGCAGAAGATGAAATAGTTAAATATCCGAACGAAGAAGATTATTAAAATCGGAGGTTGAAGTAATGAAGTCTTTATTTGATATTCATTGTATTGCAATTATTAGAAGCACTCAAGCGACATTAGATTTTTTAAAAAAATCTAAAAAGCCGAAAATAGTTAATATTACATCAAGATTAGGATCATTAAGTGCAATGGCATCAGGAGAATTTGAGGATCGTAATTTTCCATATTCGTATCGCTAAAGCGTCTCAAAATATGTTGAGTATTTGCTTGAAACAAGAACTTAAATCATACGATACAGATGTTATTTCAATTCATCCAGGAAAAGTTAAAACACAATCAGGTTCATCCGATGCAAATTCAAGTGCATGTGAATCTGCTAGAAAGATATTCAAATGGATTGAAGGCGATAATACTATAAAACTTAGTAAATTGTTTTTAATTAACAAGGGGGGGAATGTTTATGGTAAATATGTTGTTTAGTTCATATAATTTTCACGAAAGTTGGGCAAAAGATATAGTATCGAAATATATAAATTCTAATGATAAAGTTTTAATAATTCCATTTTCATTTGGCGAAAATATATGTAGTGATAATGATTGGCAGAATGCCTATAGTAAGAATAATGGTAGATATTATGAAAGTATCGTTGTTCCATTTTTGAATTACGGAATTAAAGAAGAAAATATAAATTGGATAAATTATTTTAAAGATACAGAGGAAAATGCGAAAGTTAAAATAAAAAATGCTAACATAATATTTTTTACTGGTGGTCTGCCAGATAAAATGATGTTACGTCTTAAAAAGTTTAATTTCATTGATGATATTGAAAACTTTACAGGTGTCATTATTGGCAGTAGTGCAGGAGCAATGATCCAAATATCAGAATATCACATTACTCCAGATGAAGATTATAAAATATTTACATACAATACAGGACTAAATTTGATTAAGGAGTTTGATATTGAAGTTCACTATGGAGAAACTGAAATTCAGAATAAATACATTAATAAGGTATTAGGAGAAAAGAGAGAGAAAGTATACGCAATTACAAATACTGGTGGAATAATTATTGATAATAAAAAGATAACCTTATTAGGGAATATTCAAACATTTAGCAAACAGTAATAAACAATATGTAGATTTGATGTAGTAAATAAAAAAGGTCTTCGAAAATTGAATAGTTCGGTATTACAGAATGTGCTATAATAAACTAAAGCGCAAATATCATTGTAAAAAGGAGATTGAAATGGCTAGGTCACGGAAAAAAGCCTTCTAAAATAGAATTACAAAAATTTTTAGGAGGCCCGAATTATGAATTTTAATTTAATAGATATTAATCATTGGAGTAGAAAGCCATACTTTGAACATTATTTAAATAATGTGAAATGTACTTATAGTATGACTGCCAATATAGAAATAACCGATTTATTTTATGAAATTAAACTTAAAAATATTAAATTTTATCCTACACTTATTTATATGATTGCAACTGTGGTTAATAATCATAAAGAATTCCGTATTTGTTTTGATCATGAAGGTAGTTTAGGATATTGGGATAGCATGAATCCAAGCTATACTATTTTCCATGAAGAAAACGAAACATTTTCAAGTATTTGGACGGAATATAACGAAAGTTTTTTACGTTTTTATAGTGATTATCTTGATGATATAAAAAACTATGGAAATATCATGAAGTTTACTCCGAAATCAAATCAGCCTGGCAATACATTTCCGGTATCAAGTATTCCTTGGGTGAGTTTTACAGGATTTAATTTGAATGTGTATAATGAAGGAACATATTTAATTCCTATTTTTACTGCAGGAAAGTATTTCAAACAAGGAAATAAAATATTTATTCCTATATCAATACAAGTACATCATGCTATCTGTGACGGTTATCATGCTAGTAGATTTATTAATGAAATGCAAGAATTAGCGTTTAGTTTTCAAGAATGGTTAGAAAATAAATAAATATATTTAGATAGTCATGTCTTGATTACATTATTTATAGAGTAATAAAAAATAAAGAATAGAAGAAATACCGCATTATTCAATAAAAATGAATTTGCGGTATTTGTTTACTTAAGTACTGCGCAATACTAAGATAAAACGTAATAGTAAATTATTGTGATGCAAAGATTATTTATTTATGGGCATTATCTATCTATATGATAACTCACAGAAAAGAAACAGTCTATATTTTTTTCAATTTATCCATATAATTAATATTGTTGCAACAGATAAATAATTAGATTGGAGAAAGAATATGATAAAGAAGAAAATAGCAAATATCCCTTTTGGACCATTCATTACAGTTTTAGCAGGCGCCATGGTTAATGGAAAACCAAACTATACCACAATAGGTGCATATGGTGTTGTAAGTGAGAAGCCTGTATTGTATATTTCACTGAAAAATTCCCACTATACAACTTCAGGTGTAGTAGAAAATGGATTCTTCAGTGTAAATATACCATCCTCTGAATCTATTTATAAGACTGATCTTTGCGGGTGCGTCTCTGGTAATAAAGAAGATAAATCAAATGTATTTGATTCGTTTTATGATGATGCAGGAAATGCACCAATGATAAAAGAATGCCCTGTAAATTATCTTTGTAAGGTAATACAGACAATTCCTATATTTGATTTTACGATGTTTATTGGAGAAATTGTTGCAGTATATGCGAATGAAGACTGTCTGGAAAATGGAACACCAAATGCCCTTGAGGTTAAACCAACAATTATGATGTATCCAGGGTACTATGATTTAAAGGATAAAGTTGGTACGTTATTTAAAACATATAGGAGCATCAGTACCGATGAACCTAGATAGCAAGCATTAATATAAGGATCATACGTAATCTTCTAATATGATTTATTAGTCATAAAAATAAGATGGTTGAACAATGGTAAATTCACATTTTTCTTAAATCATGAATCAATAAAATTAAATAACAAATTGTAAAATCGTATTATTCAAGAAATTGAATTTACGATTTTTTTTAATGTGTTATACCACTAAAATACGTTTTTTATTGATCAATTTTCAATCGTTTGTAGAATAAATAATAGAAAAAAATACTAAAAATATGGTATAATTGTATATTGTTGTATTAAACATGATAAATTACATAGGGGGTAAAGAATGAAAAGTTTGAGACTAATAAAAGTAATAGCAAGTTCATTATGTGTAGCTTCGTTATTAGCACTAAATCCAATAGGAGCGAGTGCAGAGTGGAAGAGTGATCCTAGAGGCTGGTGGTATACAGAAGGAAGTTCATGGGCTACAGGCTGGAGGTTAATTAATTCTAAATGGTATTATTTTGATTCTAAAGGTTACATGGCTAAAGATACAACAATTGATGGGTATTATCTAAATGATAGTGGTGCATGGACAGAACTTACAACAAGTGGAGACTTTAAATTTGATAAATCAACTGGAACAATAGTAGAATATACCGGTTCTGATAGCTCAGTCGTGATACCAAATAAAATCGATGGTACTGAGGTAAAACGTATAAGATTTACATCCACATCTACCTGCAAGAATTTAACAAGCATAACAATACCAGATAGTACAACGGGTATAGAATCTATAGTGTGTATGAATTGTAGTAACTTAACACACGTAGATATTCCAAGTAGTATAAAACGTATAGATAGATATGCATTTAATGGATGTAGTAATTTACAAAGTATAACTATTCCAGATAGTGTGAAAATTATAAATGAATACGCCTTTAGTGGGTGTAAGAGTTTAAAAAGCATAATTATTCCAAATAGTGTGGAGTCTATTGGGCCTCAGTCATTTGCTGGATGTAGTGGTTTAACGACTTTAACCATTCCAAATAGTGTAACAAATATGGGGGATGCTATATTTAGGAATTGTATTAATTTAACAAACATAACAATTCCGGATAGCGTAAAAAGCATAGGCTGTAGTGCATTTAGTGGTTGTAGCAGTTTAAGTAGCATAACAATACCAAATGGTATAACAATCATAAATGAGGATGAATTTCAAGGTTGTGGTAGTTTAACAAGCATAGTAATACCAAATGGTGTAACAAGTATACAAAGAAGTGCATTTGAAGGCTGCACAAATTTAACCAGCATAACTATTCCAGATAGTGTAACAAGCATAGCAACGCACCAAAAGATGCCTAATGGCATAGGAATTAATCCATTCTATGATTGTACAAATGCTATATTTTATGTAAAGAGTCAAACATTAAAACAGATTTTAATTAATTCTGGTGTAAGTGCAAGCAAAATCATAGTAAGTGCTTAGCCATAAATAATAAATCAAAAAAATAAATAGTTTTGTAGGGTAGTGCAAAAGCTACTCTATTTTTATAGTTTCTTGTAATCAAAATATTTATAATTTCGACTGGTATATATCTAAGTAAGGTTTTAACTGAGTTTATGGCATAGATATCCAAACCAAAAGATATACTTATACTTTAATTTTTGTGAATCATACTAGAAATTAGATACATGTTTGTGAAAGCGGCATTTGAAATTGAGTTGTGATAGTTCTTAGTTGAAAGTTGTTCCATTTTCTGCTTGTCCTAAACTTGTTTTTGGAGCATGCAGAAATGGGTTCAACCTTCCACTTAGAACTATCCAGCGAAAATTTCATTAGTCCGCTGGAACAAATTTGTATCTAATTTCGGTTTTGCCACACATAAATATAATTTTAAATCTGGATATCTATAACAGAAAATTTTTGTGGTAAAAGCTATTTACAAGATACTACAAAAGTGCTAGTATTTATTATTAATAAGAGCAAAGTGCACGTAACTCTTAATAATTAAATATTCGCAGGCAATGAAAGGGAAAAGTATTATAGAGTACAGTTTTCAGAGAGGAAATGTCACCGACTGTAAGCATTTCTAAATATGACTATGAGAAAAACTACCCTGGAGCTATGGCTTATTAGCAGATTTTGTGAAATGCCATCGGTGAAAATCGTTAAAAATTTTAGAGAAGAATTGAGTTTATTTAATTCAATTTGGGTGGAACCACGGATATTATGCATTCGTCCCAAGGCTTGGGACGGGTGCTTTTTTTGTACAAAAATATATGAATTTAAAAAAGTATGAGACGCAATTTGGAAGAAGTTGTGTTATTGATTATTAATCTATAGATATATCTAATACTATGAAATTTTAAAGAATGTTATAAAATCTTAAAGAAGGAGGTAACAAGTTTATGATAAATATAAAACTTAAAGATGGATCAATAAAAGAAATTGCAGATGAATCTAGTATTTATGATTTAGCAAATTCAATTAGTAAAAACTTAGCTAAAGTCGCAGTAGTGGGGGAAGTAAATGGGACATTAGTAGATTTAAATTATAAATTAAAAAATAATGATGAGGTAAATATTTTAACTTATGATGATGAAAAAGCAGTTGAAGTTATAAGACATTCTACTTCTCATGTTATGGCTCAAGCAGTTAAAATAATTTATAAGGATTCAAAGCTTGCCATAGGACCAGCAATAAACAATGGTTTTTATTATGATTTTGATATTGAAAACTCATTATCCAATGAGGATTTAAATAAAATTGAAGCAGAAATGAATAAAATAATAGATGAAAATCTTAGCTTTGAAAGAATTGATATTTCTAGAGACGAAGCAATAGAATTAATGGAGGAAAAGGGAGAGACATATAAAGTAGAACTTATTAAGGATCTTCCTGAAGCTGAAAAGATATCTTTATATAAACAGGGCGATTATATAGATCTTTGCAGAGGTCCTCATATTCCATCAACAAAGTATATTAAAGCATTTAAATTATTAAGCGTTGCTGGAGCATATTGGAGAGGAAATGAAAAAAATAAGATGCTTCAAAGAGTTTATGGAGTGGCATTTTCTAGTAAGAAAGAATTAGAAGTACATTTGCATAATTTAGAAGAAGCAAAGAAAAGAGATCATAGAAAATTAGGAAAAGAATTAAAATTATTTACTTTTGCAGAAGAAGGTCCAGGATTTCCATTTATGCTTCCTAAAGGAGTAATATTAAAGAATACCCTAATAGATTTTTGGAGAAAATTACATTACGAAGATGGCTATGTTGAAATTGAAACTCCAATAATGCTTAATAAGAAACTATGGGAGACTTCAGGGCATTGGTATCATTATAGAGAAAATATGTATACTTCATCAATTGATGAAGAAGAATTTGCATTAAAGCCGATGAATTGCCCAGGTGGAATGTTAGTCTATAAATCAGAATCACATTCTTATAGAGATTTTCCAATGAGAGTTGGAGAATTAGGACGAGTTCATAGACATGAGCTTTCTGGAGCACTCCATGGTCTTATGAGAGTAAGAGCATTCACACAAGACGATGCACATATATTTATGTTACCAGATCAAATAAAGTCAGAAATAAAAGGCGTTATTAATTTAATTGACAAGGTGTATTCAAAATTCGGATTTAAGTATAATTTAGAACTTTCTACAAGGCCAGAGGATTCAATGGGAAGTGATGAAGAGTGGGAATTAGCAGAAAGCTCATTGAAAGGTGCCTTAGATGAATTAAATCTTGAATATAAAATAAATGAGGGTGACGGAGCTTTTTACGGACCTAAAATAGATTTTCATCTTGAAGATAGCATAGGCAGAACTTGGCAATGTGGAACAATTCAATTAGATTTTCAATTGCCTCAAAGATTTGAGTTAGAGTATGTAGGTAGTGATGGAGAAAAGCATAGACCAATAGTAATCCACAGAGTAGTCTTTGGAAGTATAGAAAGATTTATAGGAATATTAATAGAACATTTTGCTGGAAAATTCCCAACATGGCTTTCTCCAGTTCAAGTAAAAATACTTCCTATATCAAATAAATTTAATAGCTATTCAGAAAAGATTAAGGATAAATTAAGCTCAGAAGGTATAAGAGTTGAAATTGATCAGAAAGATGAAAAGATAGGCTATAAAATAAGAGAAGCTAGAAATGAAAGGGTTCCTTACATTATTATTGTTGGAGAAAAGGAAGAAGCAGAAAATAATATATCATTACGCAGCAGAAGTAATGGAGATGAGGGAACATTAAATTTAGAAGATTTAATAGAAAGAATAAATAATGAAGTTAAAAATAAAACTCTATAATTAAGTAGAGATAATACTAAAATATTAAATTTAAGGAATAATTAAAGTAAACAGCACTTTAATTATTCCTTTTAATATTGTATATAGATAACATCATCGAAATTTAAAATATTATTTTAAATTTCTGCAGTTTTTAATTTATTAAACAAGCAATTATATATTATAATGTTATATATCACTTGATGAAGGAGAAGGAAAATATGTTTTTATTTGGCGGGAATAAATTAAAGGTAAGAAGCGAAGAAGATGAGGATGGAGTTAAAACTTTCGTGGAATACTATGGAATGAAGAAAAGCGATGAATTTAAAGTAAAGGTTTTAAATGAAATGATTGGAGAAAACCTTTGTTTAATAGTTTTAGACTCTAGAATGTTGTATTTTGGAAATCAAGTGGAACATGAGGTGCCAGTTGAAGAAATAATAGAGCATTTAGGAATTTCAAGAATAGCATATAAGAAGTTTGAAATAAAGAAGGTACCAGAAGTATCTATGTTTGGTATTAGCATAAAAAAGGGAACTAAAAAAACTGATAAAGATTATGTAATAGGATTTGTTGTAAATAAGTATAATTTTAAAAGAATTGAAGAATATGTAAATAGAATGAATCTATATTATTTCATAGATAACGCTGGACTTAGTGAAGAGGATTTATTACAGAAGTTGAGTGAAAATTATGAAGAAATTGATGAAATGAGTAAGGAATTTTACTGTGAGATATTTAATAATAATTACATAAGTCAGTTAGTTATTTCATCAGAAAATGAGAACGCTATGGCAATAAAGGAAACGGTTGGCAAGTGCCATTCTGAGTTAAAATAAATAGTTTTACTATAAGAAGAATGTATGCAAATTTTATTATTTATTAATTTGCCAGTGAATTCAACGTCTAATAGAATTAGCAAACATTCTTTTGCCTTGACAACACTATTAGATTATGGAATGATAGTTAGGCGTAATCAAAAAAATAACAAGTCCATCTGCCAAGAAAAGTTCTTTGTTGCAGCATAGCTGCTCTTTTCATAAGTGCCTATTTTCCATTATGCTTCATTAGCAAATTGCACTAATAGACTTGCTATGAGTTCAATCTGTTTTTTCGCTTAATGAAAAATAATCATGGTATTTTGCGCTTGTTATTTTAATTTATATGTCTTAGATGTCGGAAAACTACTAATTGATTAATTATTTTACAAATGAAAAATTAGTTGAGATTAAAAAATGATATAAATATTATCTAGATTAAATATGAAGGAGGTATAGGAATACTTTTTTGATAGAATTATTTCTATGCGTTTTTTTGAAGCTTAACAAATTGCAAGTTTAATTTATATAATAGTAGCATACTGAAAATTTTTTAGAAAAGGTTAATGAGTAGTATGAAGAGAATAAATGAAGCTTTTAGTGATTATGAATCGGCTGGTAGCATAAATACTGCCGTTATACAATCCGTAGTCTTGCGTAAGAAAACTAAAGTTCTGGAAATGGAAATTAGTTCAGATAATTATATTGAGCTAGGAGAAATTGAAAGTTTTAATAGTTTCATAAAAGACAAATTCGGATTAAGTGATTCTAAAATTATTGTAAAGTATAGTGACGAGGTCGAAATAAGACCTATAGAAAAAGAATTAAAAAATATTGTATATTCCCTATCTACAAAGTATCCTGCACTAAAGGCAGCAGTTAACAATAGTGAATATGAGATAGAAGGAAACACTATAAATTTTAATTTTAAAATTCCTGTAGCAGGTTTTCTAAAAACCATGGAATATGATAAGCAAATTAATAAAGCTATAAAACATATGTATGGGAAACATTATAATATCAATTTTATTGATCAAATAGATAGCGAAGAATTGGTGAAAATCGCAGAAGATAAACGTGCTAATGAGATGAAAGTTATTAAAGAAATAAAAATTACTCAAAGCAATAATCCTCCTGAAGTACCTAGAGTTGAAGAAGGTAAGGCAGAAGTAAAAGCTGAGGGCGATGGCAAAAAGGCAAGTAATCCATTCTTGATTTTAGGAAGAAATGCTAATATTAAGGAAAACATAATTAAAATTAATGATATTACACCTGATGAGGGAAGAGTGGCTTTAGAAGGTGAAATATCAAATTTGGAATCAAAAGAATTAAGAAGTGGAAAAATGTTAATTTCTTTTGATTTATATGATGGATCAAATTCGATGACTTGTAAGATTTTTGCAAAACCTAATGAGTATAATGAAGTGTTTTCTAGAATTAAAAAGGCTAAGGGTCTTAGACTTGCTGGAAATGCAGGCTATAGTAATTTCTCTCATGAAGTTGAACTTATTGCTAATACTGTTATTGAAACAAATGGTATAAGGAGATATAAGAGGCAGGATAATTCAGAGGTGAAGAGAGTAGAACTTCACATGCATACTCAAATGAGCCAGATGGATGCCATGTCTAGTGCTAGTGATTTAATTAAGAGAGCTATGAGCTGGGGAATGAAGTCTATTGCTATAACTGATCATGGAGTAGTTCAGTCATTTCCAGAAGCGCACAAATTGCTTGGAAGAGATAATCCAGATATGAAAGTCATATATGGAGTTGAAGCTTACCTAGCTCCAGATAAAAAGCCATCTGTAACAAATGTTAGAGAAGAAAGTATTGATACAGTATACTGTGTTCTTGATTTAGAAACTACAGGTTTTTCTCCTCAGACAGAAAAGATTACTGAAATAGGAGTAATGAAAATTAAGGATGGCAAGGTTATAGATAAGTTCAGTACTTTTGTAAACCCTCAAAAGTCAATTCCTATGAGAGTTGTAGAGGTTACAAAGATAACTGATGATATGGTAAAAAATGCAGAAACTATTGATAAAGTTTTCCCTAAATTGCTTGAATTTATTGAAGGAAGTGTTTTAGTTGCGCATAATGCTGACTTTGATATTGGATTCTTAAAGCATAATGCGAAAGTTTTAGGCTATGAGTTTGATTTTACCTATGTAGATACTTTAGGATTAGCCCAAGATGTATTCCCTGATTATAAATCTTATAAGCTAGGAAGAATTGCTAAGAATCTTGGAATAAAGGTTGAAGTTGCCCATAGAGCTTTAGATGATGTTGATACAACTGTTAAGGTATTTAACATAATGATTGAAAAGCTAAAAGAAAGAGGCGCACAAACACTATCAGATATAGATTTATATGCAGCCGATGAAGAAGCTAAGAAAGTAGCATATAAAAAGGTTAAAACTCACCATGCAATAATACTAGCAAAAAATTACGTGGGATTAAAGAACTTATATAAATTGGTATCATATTCTCATTTAGATTATTTTTATAAAAAGCCACGTATATTAAAGAGCATGTTTAAGAAATATTCTGAAGGTTTAATTATTGGAAGTGCCTGCAGTGAAGGTGAGTTATATCAAGCGATACTTCTTGGAAAACCAGAAGAACAAATTGAGGAAATTGCTAATTTCTATGATTACTTAGAAATTCAGCCTTTAGGAAATAATGATTACTTAGTAAGGCAGGAGCAAGTCCCAAGTAAAGAATATTTAAAAGAAATTAATAAAAAGATTGTAGAGCTTGCAGAAAGATTAGGTAAGCCTGTAGTGGCTACTGGAGATGTTCACTTCTTAGATCCTGAAGATGAAATATACAGACGTATATTAGAAGCAGGACAGGGATTTAAGGATGCAGATAATCAAGCTCCATTATATTTAAGAACTACTGAAGAAATGCTTGATGAATTCTCTTATTTAGGAAGAACAAAAGCTTATGAAGTTGTAGTTACAAATACTAATATAGTAGCAGATATGTGTGAGCAAATAAGCCCTATTTCTCCTGAAAAATGTCCACCACATATAGAAGGCTGTGAGCAGACAATAAAAGATATCGCCTATGAAAAAGCTCATGAACTTTATGGAGATCCACTTCCAGAAATAGTTCAGGCAAGACTTGATAAAGAGCTGGATTCTATTATAAAAAATGGATTCTCAGTAATGTATATCATAGCTCAGAAGCTGGTATGGAAATCAAATGAAGATGGATACTTAGTAGGTTCCAGAGGATCTGTTGGTTCATCCTTCGTTGCAAATATGACTGGTATAACAGAAGTAAATGCGCTTCCACCTCATTATAGATGTCCTAAATGTAAGTATTCTGATTTTGAGGATTATGGAGTTTTAAACGGCTTTGACTTGCCAGATAAAGTATGTCCTGTTTGTGGAGAAAATCTGTATAAAGATGGTATAGATATTCCATTTGAAACATTCCTGGGCTTTAATGGAGATAAAGAGCCGGATATAGATTTAAACTTCTCAGGGGAATATCAGGCAAAGGCCCATAGATATACAGAAGTTATCTTTGGAAAGGGAACAACATTTAAAGCAGGGACTATTGGTACTATAGCAGAAAAAACAGCGTTTGGTTATGTTAAAAAATATTATGAAGAAAAAAATATTACAATAAACAAAGCTGAAACAATAAGAATTTCAGTAGGGTGTACTGGTATAAAGAGAACTACAGGTCAGCATCCAGGAGGAATTATAGTTGTACCAAAGGGAAGAGAAATATTTGAATTCTGCCCTGTACAGCATCCTGCGGATGACCCTAACTCAGATATTATAACAACACATTTTGATTATCACTCTATTGACCAAAATCTATTGAAGCTTGATATACTAGGGCACGATGATCCGACAGTTATAAGAATGCTTCAAGATATAACAGGGGTTGACCCGCATGAGATTCCTATGGATGACAAGGATACTATGTCCTTATTCTTCTCCACAAAGGCTCTTGGGGTAACTCCAAATCAGATAAATTCAGAGGTTGGAACCTTTGGAATTCCTGAGTTTGGTACTAAGTTCGTAAGAGGAATGCTTGTAGATACAAAACCAAAAACTTTTTCAGATTTATTATGTATATCAGGACTTTCACATGGTACAGATGTATGGCTTGGAAATGCTAAGGACTTAATTGATAATGGAGTAATTACCAGCATAAGTGATGCAGTATGTACCAGAGATGATATCATGGTTTACTTAATTAGAAAAGGACTTCCACCTAATACCGCATTTAAAATAATGGAAACTGTTCGTAAAGGTAAAGCCTTAAAAGAACCTAAATTTCCAGAATATGAAGCTATGATGAGAGAACATGATGTACCAGAATGGTATATAGAGTCTTGTAAAAAGATAAAATACATGTTCCCTAAAGCCCATGCAGCAGCTTATGTAATGATGGCATTTAGAATAGCATGGTTTAAAGTTCATATACCTCAGGCTTATTATGCAACATACTTTACTATAAGAGCAAAAGCCTTTGATGCAGAATTTATGATCTTTGGAAAAGAAAAGGTTAAAGCAAAGATGCAGGAAATTCAGGCTCTTGGAAATGAGGCTGGTCCTAAGGATAAGGATATGTATGATGACCTTGAAATAGTTTTGGAAATGTATGAAAGAGGATTTAAATTCCTTCCAATTGATTTATATAAATCTAGTGCTACAAAATTCCAGTTAGAAGAAGATGGAATAAGACCTCCATTAAACAGTATAGCAGGTATGGGAAATGTAGCGGCAGAAGGTATAGCAAGTGCAGCAAAGGAAAAGGAATTTAATTCAGTAGATGATGTAAAGAAACGTTCAAAGATTGGTAATGCTGCCATAGAGCTTCTTAGAAAATTTGATTGTTTAAATGGACTTCCAGAAAGTGATCAAATGAGTTTCTTTGACGCAGTATAGATTATAATTCATACTCAACCGAAAGAGAGAATACTCTGTTTTTCGATTGCTAGAGAATAAAAGCTGATGATTTCTAACATTAGAAGTTGTACCAATTACTGTTTGTTCCCAATATAAAATTGTGACAAACAATAATTGAACAACTTCTAATGAAGAAATCTTACATCTTTATTCTCAATGCAATGCTACAAAAAAGAGTAATCTCTCTTTCTAGTATGGTCTAAATTATAAGTAGAATTTAGATTTTTTGGTGAATTTCTACTTTTATTTTATTAGTATTTTAAAATTTGAACTTAAAAATTTATATAAAAAATAATATGAAAAAACACAGCCTACTGAGTATTGATGTAGGCTGCGTTTTTTAATTATATATTTGCTGTTAACTTAGTTATAATATATTTAAGTAAAATAGATTATTTTCCATTATCTGTTGAGCCAACTTGATTGTTGCCTTTATCACGATTATTCTTGCCTTTCATCTTATCAACATTGCTCTTATCATTCTTATTTCTATTGTATTGAGAAGATCCCATTTTATATCACCACCTTACTTTTTATTTATTATTCGCGGAAAGAGTTTGTGATATTCATATTGAGATTAGTTTTTCGCTCTTTTCGTAAATATTGTGGGCAAATATAAAATTAGATTTTGAGCAAATAATCATTTTCTGTTTTCAAAATGCTCAATTCTAATATAATAATATTTGACATTTATAACTATAATTATATAAACTTAAAACAAATAAGGTTATATACATTATATTTACAATTAGGAGGAATAGATTATGGCAAAACTATTAGATAATGAATATTCAATGGTATCATTTAAGGCTCGTAAAGGAGATAAGGAAGCCAGGAGAAACACAATTATAAATATTATATTAAATATTTTTGTATTAGAAGGTAAAGGTGGCAGTGGTACTAAGGAATTTATGTTTACACTTACAAATAATCATCTATACATAGATGATATTGGGTACGATTTAACTGGTCAGGTAGACATCTACCTCACAGAAAAATTTGATAGAAAAGATATAAAATCTTTTAAGGTTAGAAAAGAAGGCAATAAAGAAATAATCTCTCTTGTAACCACTAATGGCAAAACTGTAACTTATGTAAGGGACAATGAAAACGCTTCAGATTTAGCAACAGAAATGGCTAAACTAATAATTGAAAATGCAGGAAATTAAATAATATTCAATAGTCAAAGGGGGTGCTTAAATAACTCTCTTTTAAATATTGTTATATTTTTCACTATAATACATTAATAGGGCGTAAATCCTTAATAATTATTGATTTATTCATTGCGAGTACGTTTGTCAGTAAAGTTTTCTTCAACTCAACTTTATCAAGTGATTTATCTGGTTCAAGAAATCTATGCCAAAATAAATAATTATCCATATATTTAGTTGATACACCATTAAAGTGAAGATTAATCCACTTTCCAAGCCTTTTATGATATTCATTAACATGTTGCACATGATATAATTTTTCGATTACATATTGTTTTTTAGAAGCATTTACTTGCTTATGCTCTAAACCATTCATTTTTGCAAATGATAAATAATTCTTTGCCGAGTCACTTATTAATAAAGCATTAGGGGCAATATAATTGCCTATGACATTATCTATTTGTGTAGCAGTAATACGCCCCATACCAGCATTTCTACTAATTATGTGACCATTTCTATCCATAGCAACTAAAATACAAACCTGTTCATGGCTTATGCCTCTAAATTTAGATTTACCACCTCTTTTGTTGGGTTTGCGAGTTTTACATTGGTTTTTCCCTTTAAATGACTCTATGAAGAAGGTTTCATCTGACTCAATGATACCAGACAATTGTTCTATATCCATTGAACGTAAAGAATTAAGCACTTTATGTCTCCAATAAAATGCTGTTGAAATACTTATATTAAGAGCCTTTGCGATTTTGGGCAGAGTTGTTCCATCTGATATAAATTGAAAATATTTAGCCCATTTTTGAGGATAATGTGTTCCTGCCATTGGACTACAAGATACATCATTAAAGGTTTTGACACAATCTTTACATTTATAACGTTGTCGGCTACGATATTTTCCATGACCAATAATATGTTCACTTTTACAATGAGGACAAAACGTACCCTTTGAAAAACGTGTTTCTCTAATGGTTTCTATATAATCATTAACTCTATCAGAACTGTTCTTAACAAGAGGATATATCAAGGTGAAAAACATATTTTGAACCACTGGTGATAACTTTTGAAATTCATCAAATAAGGTATTTATATCCATGAAAAATACTCTCCCCATAAATTTAATAGGTCTATTATACCACAGAGAATAATGACCCATAATATTTACGAAAAGAGCCTAGTTTTTAGAATGATATTCACTTCCAGAGCTGGTAAACTCAATAAAGTCATCTGATAGTATGTCGCTTATCAGCCATGTGCTCCCAAGAAATATTTTACTTGAAGATGATACTATTAAACTCACTTCTTTTATAAATTGAGTTTGCAAAACAATTTTATAATAGAAATGGTGGTTTTTATTATTTCTAAAGTGCTTATAAATTTAAATTGATATTTAAGTGAATTGGATTTTTATTACAAGCTATATAGTGCCTAAATATTTTAGGATTGGAAGTTGAGTATATGGATTAAAAAGGTTTTACTATAAATTAAAATAAATAGCAGAATGAAAAGGACACAATAAAAATAGATGTGTGGGAAGTATTTGAAATTGAAGCAAGAATAAATTGGCAAGATAAACATGATGTGGCAAATTTTATTCAAAAAAGTATAGAAAATTGGATATGATGAATAAAGGTATACAATTAATGTTTGCAGTGCCATTATGTGGGGTGCTATAATTACTTAGTATCGATATTATAAATATAGTAAATGGCATAGTTTGTTTTTAGTGCATAACTAATTATGTATTAGCAGATATGCAAACGGAGGGGTAATAATGTTTTGTAAAAATTGTGGAAGTGAAATTTTAGATGGAGATAGGTTTTGTGGATCTTGTGGATGCCAACAATTTGAAAATGATATGCGAAAAGAAACATTCACAACAGCTAAACCAATTGATAGTGGAATAATAAAAGTATTTAAAAATTACTTTATTAAACCAGTATCTTTTTTTAGTGAGTTAAAAGATGAAGAGTTATTAAAATCATCAATTGTTTTACTTTTAGGACTACCTATTATTCAGGGATTATTAAATATTTTATATGTTTCAGCTATTATTAATTCAATATTCAGTATGGTAAAAAAGTTACCTACGATTTTAGCAAGTGCAAAAATAATATCAGAGCAAGAAGCTTTGAAAGCATCACAACAACTTATGATGTCTAATGAAATATTGGATGCTAAAAATAAAATTAATGCATTTATTGACAATAAGGATATATTTATAAATGGCTTTATTCAAGTATTTGTAATAATTATTTTGACAGCTATAATATTAGCAATATTAAATGCAATAGTATTGAAGAGTAAGATAAAACCAACAGATATATTATTTATATCAACTTCATCATACATACCATTAGTAATTTCAATGGCATTAGCAAGTATAGTTACGTTAGTTAGCATTATTTTTGGATTACTTATAATTGGATCAGGGTATATATTATCATTTATTACTTTGTATAGCGGAATAAAACAAATTAGCGAAGAAAAAAATGATAAGGTATTTATAATAATGATAATATTATTCATTTCATGTTCTGCTATATTAGCATTATTTATTACAAGTCAAATAGAATCATCGTTGATATCAACAATTAATATATTTAGTTCTTTTAAAAATATCATTTAAGAATTAAGTATATAAATAATTCAAGGAGTTAGTTTATGAAATATTGTAAAAAATGTGGAAATGAAGTAAGTGATAATATAAAATTTTGTCCAAAGTGTGGAGAGCGTATTAATTCCAATAATGCACCTAATAATATAGTCAATAAAAAAAGAAAGATTGGCTTAAAAATTGCATTAATTAGCGCAATATTAATATTAATATTGATATTTTCAGTATCAGTAGGGGTAACATATATTAAACAAAATGCATCTCATAAAGATAATGCAACTAAAAATATGGAAATATTAAACGTAGATATTGATAAGTACCCTGAAGTAACAGCTTCAATAAAAATTAATAATTATGAAAATAAGATCAATGTTAAAAATATTACAATAAAAGAAAATGATGCATTTCAGAAAGATTTAAAATTATCTGATGGAGTAAATGATAATGAATATACGATATCATACAAGACTTCAGACGAATCTACGAGTAGTGAAAAAAATATTAAAATAGCTTGTACATTAGATAATGATGAAGTTACATCAGAGTATAGTTATACACCACCAGAAAAAAAGCAAACAGTGGATAAAAAATCTAATTCTTCTAATTCGGTTAACACATACGATAATAATGAGATAAAGGTCAAAAACTCAATAGAAGATTATGAAAGTGCATATATAAGAATGATTAACTCAAAGAATATTGACTATATTAAAGGATCAATAGATTTAAGTGGAGGTTTAATAAGTGAGTTTACTTCACTTATTAAAAATTATTCAGAACAGCAAATAGAAGAGGAACTAGTAAGTCATAAGATAGAAGATATAAAAAAAATAAGTAATTCTGAATATCAAGTAACTGTATATGAAAAATATTATATATCATATGGGAAAAATAAAACTTCATCATATACTGATTTTAGAGATACTTATGTGGTTAGATCAACTGCTTCAGATTTTAAAGTATATTCTATAAAAGATGTAGTGCAAATTAGTAGCAAAACAAATCCTTAATATACTTTAAATAATAATTAACACGTAACAATAGAGAGGTGAGAAAATGAAATTTTGTACTAAATGTGGAAATCCAATTGAACCAAACGTTAAGTTTTGCAAAAAATGTGGAAATCCAATTAAAAACTTAGATATAGATAATGAAGATATAAATAAAAGTGAAATTGATTTATCAAAAAAAATAAATAATAATGTAAATAATACTATAGATTTTTCTAAGGAAAATATAACTGAATCTATTACTATACCTGTTAATGAATCATTGCAGAAAAATGAAAATGTTGAGAAAGAAAGAACCATGCATATTAATACTAGAGCAACTGAATACGAAAAATTTGAGCATAACAATGATACAGGTAACAATTCATCAAAAAATGGACATAAGAGAAGTAGAAAACCATTTTTTTCTGGAATGGCACCTAAAATCGCAGCAGCGGTTATATTAATAGTAGCAATTTGCATAGCTGTATTCTTCAATAGAATAGAAGGGGAATACTACATAATGAAAGCTAATGATACATCAATAAGTGCTAATGAAAAATTTCAATATGCTGTTAAGGCTGCAAAGGTATTAAAATCTAATACTACTAAAGACTTATTAAAAGCTAGTATTGTAGAAATTGCTAAGAATGATGTTGAATTAGCAGAAGAAGATTTAAATCAGGTATCAAGCATGATATCACAAGGAGACTATCAAAGTATTGCAATAGGTATAAAGGATAAAAAAATAGACAAGCTTTACAAAGATGGAAAATACCAAGATGCAGTAGCCGAGTTTAGTGAAATAGATAAACTTGGGGGAAACTTTAAAGATAATAAAAATTATGAAGATATTATGTTAAATGTAATTTCAAAAATAACTAATACTCCTCTTGCAAATACAAAAGCCTTACTTATGGAAGATAGGCAAATATGTTTTGATAACTTTGATGATGATCCTTTTGATGAAATAATAGAATTAAAAGGAAATGGAAAATACTCATATAATTCAGGATATAAATTAAATTTATATAAAATAAAAAATGGGCAATATAAATTAGTTGACAGCTTTACAATGGATCATGCATGGAATCAAACAATGCAGGGAACATATAATTATGCTGATAATAAAAAAGGAGTATTTATCGGCTATTCAAATAATTCAAGCAATTCAGGTACAAGTGTTTTTGGAGTTGATAATGAAAAACTGCAATTAAAGGGAACTGTATTGGGGAACAAAGATACAAAGCCTGATGATGTAGATAATGACGGAATATATGAAATTGTATCAAATAGTACAAGCTTGGTGACATCAAATAACAAGGATAATACGAAATGGTACAAAGTATATGAAGATGGAAGAACTCCGACAGAAGTAAATGCAGGTGGGGGAGAAAAAGCTACCCAGAGTTCAAAATCTTCAAATGACTATATTTTAAAAGATAGCGATAAGACATATTTAATGGAAGATGATCTGAAGAATTTAACGAAGGATCAACTTGGGCTTGCAAGAAATGAAATATTTGCACGTCATGGATATGTATTTACTAATGATGAATATAAAAAATATTTTTCATCAAAAAGCTGGTATGTTCCAAATCCAAATTACGATGGAAGTGATTCTACTTTAAATGAATATGAAATAGCTAATTATAAAGTATTACAAGCATGGGAGCAAAAGAAATAGATGAATAAAATTTTATCAGGAGTTTTATCAATTTTAATATTTATAACTTTGTCTGGATGTAATTCAAATATAGAGAAAAAGGAAGTTAATAATACCCAAGAAGTTGAAAAAAGTGATGCTATAGAAACTGAAAATAAAACAGTGGATAATAGTGATGCACCAAAAGAAGATAATGATTCCTCAAATAATGTGGAAGAGCAAACGGTTGTAAATAAAAAAATAGTAGTCATTGATCCAGGACATTCTTCTAATGGAAATAAGGGAATGGAGAAACAGTCTCCAGATTCTGATGTAATGAAAATAAAAGATCCAGGTGGAGCGGAAGGAATTTCTACAAAAACGCCAGAATATATTGTTGCTATGAGTGTATCTAAAAAATTAAAAACTTTGTTAGAACAACATAATGTTACAGTTATAATGACAAAAACACAAGATTCTGAAAGCCCAGGCAATATTGAAAGGGCAGAGGTTGGAAATAATAACAATGCTGATTTAGCTATAAGAATACACTGTGATTCTGCGGATTCTCAAAGTGTTAGGGGAACATCTATGTTAATTCCAGCTCCAATAGGATATGCAAAAGATATTAGTGCAATAAGTAAAGTATATGGTAAAACAATACTGCAAGATTTAGTTTCTACCGTAGGAATGCCTGATAGAGGTGTAGTTGAGAGATCAGATTTAACTGGATTTAATTGGTCAAAAGTTCCTGTGGTACTAGTTGAAATGGGATTTATGTCTAATGAAAAAGAGGATCAGCTTTTGAATGAAGACAGTTACCAAGAAAAACTGGCAGAAGGACTTAGCAAGGGTATATTAGAATCATTGCATTCAAATTAAATTTAGAAACTTAATTGAAAATATATAAATGTTTTTGAGGATTAAGAAAATTCCACGAAACATTTATATATTTTCTTTTTATATAAAATAAATTTATGCATGCAATATTTTGAGAAGTTAATTGTAACTATATTAAATATTTGATCTACCTTTCCATTTGGATTTTCACATCTTCTTCCCGTGGAATCCTTAAATAGCTACTTTTATTTTGTTACCTCATTTTTATCGTAGATGTCTTGAAGTTATACTGGTTAGGGAAAAGCTTAAATTAGTATTTATAGTGACCTATTTCCATGGCTGTATAATATATTTTGCCATAATATTCACTAGGCAATTCATTATTTCTGTATAAAGAATATGCTTCCCTACACAGTTTACTAACACCATCTTTGTTTCCAGTATCTTCATAGGATTTAATCATTTCTTGAATAATTCGATTGCAATATTCTTCTGTATTTTCCATGTTAATCTCCTTGCAAATAATATTATTAATAATGAGTATTTAAATAATCTGCTATTTCTTCGATAAGTTCATTTCCACCTAAATCTAAAGCCATGATTGAGCAGCCAGCCATACGATCCCAAGAGATATTAATTTTTATATTGTTTATAATAATATCTTGAGATTCTTCAAAGATAGGATTTCCACAGAAATCTGATAATTTAATTTCATACTTTCCCTTAAGAAGTTGTATGATTTTATTTATATATAATTCATCATCAAATAAGTCAAAAATATTGAGTCCAGAAGAAGATTTACGAATTCTTCCTACCATGAAATGAACACCTACCTTATATAATATGAGCATAATAAAGGAAATTATATGCAGTATTGTATGATTAATTAGTGGGGGAAAATGTAATTATAGTAAAAATGCAATGGGCTTAATATAAGAAGTTTTGCTGAAGTGAGTAACTTGTATATTTAAATTCTCAATCAAAATTACAAATACTTATTCTAAGTTCTAATAGATATTTAGATACATTTAATTCACAAGCAACTTCATCTAATGTTTTTCCTATTAATATATCTTTAGATATAAATGGAATTTCAAATAAAGATGAGAAAATATATCAGCTTCTTTTTCAAATTTATTAACATTGAAGAAGGTCTTTGTTTTTAGATAAGTGCAGTTATATTTTTTATGAAGGATAGCATGTCCTAATTCGTGCTCACATGTTATTCTCTTACACTCAGGACTAAGATTTTGGTTTATTGTTATAATTCTATTTCTCATTACATATTGATAAATCCCGTTTATTTCAGGATGAAGATCTAGTTCTCTATATGTTATTTTTTCTAATTTACATAATTCATAAACATCTGTAGTGTTATATTTTTTAACTAATTTTGAAAATAATCCCTCAATAAAATGCAAAAAAGCCACCCCCGTAATAGTTACCATAGTAAAGTAGTACAAATACAGAAGGCTTAAAACGCATTCTGTACCTGCTTTGTAATAATTCTAAAGTTATATATGCATAGGAATATCTATAATTTAACCAATATCTTAGATGAAAAGTTCTCATTCTTATCTATGTTTTATGAAAGTTCCTATTTCTTATATTTATTAGGTGTATATTTTTTGTTTGCAATCTTTGCTTGACGTATTCCAGAAGATAAGGCTTCTATTAAACTTTCAATAGCTTCAGGTGACATAGGATTTCCTGAAAGCATAAGCCCTTCACCATTTAGTAAATCTTCTTTTAATGCTTCAATTCTTTTTGCAATGTCTCTTTCATCTTTTTTAGATAAAACAGTATTAGCTGCATCTGGAATTTCTACAGGTGTTTCGCCATCATTTATATAACCAGCAGCGGCCATAAGGTCAGCATAAGTGACACCATTGTGTGCAACAGAAGCAATTTTTTGTAATGTGCTAGGCGCTGGTGGGCAAGAATTTTTATTGTTTATAATTCTTGATAACGTGCTAGAGCTTATTTTGCATTGACTAGCAAAGTTGTTTAAAGAAATATCACCTTGTGCTTCTTTTATTAAACTACTAAGTAATTCGGCATTAAACATATAATCAACTCCTTTAAGTGATAAGTGAGAGTCTAAATTTATTATTAACATCTAACGAACGGATGTGCGTACATATATTATATTAATTTTAAATAATTTATTGCGTAAATGCAATGATAAGTAAAAAAATAGTAAAAAAAGTGTTGCGCTTAAGAAACAGTAGGATTATAATATTGCGTGTAAGGAATATTGCGCAAGGAGAATAGGAGGCTAATATATGAATACAACCAAAGAATCAGTTAAAAAATTTGTTGATGAGCAGTTTGATGGAAACTTCAATAAATGTGCTCGCAATCTTGATTTAGCACCAAGTACCATATGGAGAATAGCAAATGGCAATGGTAAAGCAGGAATAAAGGTTGTTACAAATATAATTAAGTATTGCGATGATAAAAAAATTAATTACAGAAAGTATATATCTTTAAGTTAACAGCTTATAACTATTAATTATTAAAGATAAGATGACGTTAATTTTGATGAAAAGTTGTTATTGTGCTATGCATCTTTTCATAGGTGAATTGATCTTAGTTACAGTATAGCGGCTTTTTTAAGGTGAATTGTTCTTGGTTGTGCTACGCACTTTTTTTAAAAGTGAAAATGATCTTATTTGCAGCATAGCTGCTTCTTCACAAGGTGTTTAATTTTTTAAGCTAAGTGTTGCGTGGAACGAACAGATAACTAATTATAGTTATGTATAGTTTTCAAATTTTTAAACATGTAGATAAAAATAAAATCATTAGACTTGATGATTTTAGTGGAAATTAGTTTTAATTTAGAATGTTTCATTGAGAGGTGAAGGAAATGGATAAATTACAATGGCTTAAGGAAAGGCAAAAGGGAATTGGAGGTTCTGATGGTGGAGCTATTATGGGAGTTAACAGGTGGAAAAGTCCTTTTGAAGTTTATGTGGACAAGACAGAAGAAATTAGAGAAGTGAAGGAGTCTGGTGAATCATCTTACTTTGGGAATACCTTAGAGGAAGTTGTAGCTAGAGAATTTTCAATAAGGAGTGGTAAGAAGGTAAGGAAGGATAAAAGGCAGTTACTTCATAAGACTCATGAATTTATGATGGGCAATATTGACAGAAGAATTGTTGGCGAAAATTCACTGCTGGAATGTACAACGGTGAATGCCTTTAAAGCAAAGGAATGGGATGGTGAAGAAATTCCACCTAGCCACATACTTCAATGTCAGCATTATATGGAGGTTTTGGGTGCTGATACTTGTTATATAGCGGCATTAATAGGTGGACAAAGGTTTGTGTATAAAGAGATTAAACGTGATGAAGAATTAATTTCTATGATAGTTGAAGCTGAAAAAGATTTTTGGATTAATCATGTTCAAAAAAGAATTCCACCAAAGCTTGATGGAAGTGAAGCAGCTAGTAAATATTTAAGCAAGACTTTTAAAAGTATAGATAAGACGTTAGAAGTTAACTTGAAGGAAGAGTATAAGGACAAGATAAATGAGTATTTAAACATAAAAAATCAAATGAAGATTCTAGATGAATCTCTTAAAGTTATAGAAAACAATCTAAAAAATCAGCTTGGAAATGCTGAAAAAGGAATAGTGGAAAAGTTCCAAGTAATTTGGAAGGGAGTAACTTCAAACAGGATAGATAGTAGGGTTTTAAAAGAAAAATATCCTGAGATTTATAAAGAAGTTTGCAAACAGTCTAAGAGCAGAAGATTTGAAATTAAGGAGATTTCTAGTTAGTTAATGATAAAACATATTAAACTAATTATTCATCTAAATAAAGAGAGGGTGTTGTGTTTATGGCAACTAATAGCAGTTTAAAAAATCAATTAATTGAAAAAGAGCAAAGCACAGTAAATGTTCAAGAAACTATATTTAAAAATTTAATAAATAGTGATGATGTAAAGTCAAAGTTTACAGAAGTTTTAAAAGATAAAGCTTTGGAGTATATAAATTCAATAATAAGTTTAGTTAAGGAAACTCCTATTACTAATGCCTTAGGAGTAAACGATTCACACCAAAGCACAGATTTGGGTTCTCTGCTTATTGAATGTGAGCCTAGATCAATAATTGATGCATGTATGATTGCAGCTTCCTTAGATTTATCTATCGATAAAAATTTGGAGCATGTCTGGATTATTACTTATAAAAAGAAAGCAAATTTTCAGCTTGGATATAAGGGATATATTCAACTGTTACTTAGAACAGGTGAGTATAAAGCTATAAATGTAATTGAGGTTTATGAAGGGCAGCTAAAATCATGGAATCCATTAACTGAAAAATTTGATATAGATGTTTCAGCTAAAAAGTCAGATGCAGTTATAGGGTATGCAGGATATTTTGAGATGGTAAATGGATTTAGAAAATATGTTTATTGGAGCAAAGATAATATGGATACATTTAAGAATAATTCCTTTAAGGGAGATCCAAGATGGAATAATGATTATAAAGCTATGGCTAAAAGAACGGTAATGAGAAATATGCTTTCAAAATGGGGTAGGTTAAGTGCTGAAATGCAAAGGGCTTATTTAGAAGATATTAATACAGATAAATTTATTAATGGAAATTAAATTATTGAGAGGATTACAGTTTGGACTTGAAAATACTTAGAGTATATATAAAGTGAAAATTTTCATGTTAAATTTTATATTTAAGATGAATTTAGTTGAACTTATCTGGGGTCGTGCCGTTCGTAGCTCCAATCAGAATATATGGGAGTATTAGAACGGCTAGACATCAGATAGATGTGTGTATTTCCATGGAATCAATACCCTTAAGGATGGAATTAAAAAATTTAGACTATTTCTTTTAGAGGAGTGTGAGAAACATGTCAGATATTAAATGGATTAAATTATCTACTAACATGCATGATGATGAAAAGATGAAATTAGTGGATGCAATGCCAGAGAGAGATACTATTCATTATTTATGGATAAGATTACTTATACAAGCGGGTAAAACTAATGCTAATGGACTTATATATCTAAATGAGAATATCCCATATACTGATGAAATGTTATCTACAATATTCTCAAGGCCTCTAGCTTCTATAAGACTTGCACTTAAAGTATTATCAGATTTTCAAATGATTGAGATAGCTGAAAATAATGTAATCAGAATAGTGAATTGGGAGAGACATCAAAATGTTGAGGGAATGGACAGAGTTAGAGATCAAAATAGAAAAAGAGTTCAAAACCATAGAGAAAAGAAAAAACAAATTGAAGCTATAGTTAATGAAAGTGAAGAAACTAGTGTTGAAATTGAAGAAAATAGCTGGGCTGAAAGTAAAGAATATGGCTGTGCTGAAAGTAAAGAATATAGCATTGAAGTTACAAATGATATGTGTAACATTACAGATGATAAAAGTAACGTTACTGTAACGGTGCAGAATAAGAGAGAGAATAAGAACAAGATTAAGAATGAGAATAATAAAGATAGAGAGATAAAGAAAGAAGGGGATATAAATTCTAAATCTATTGAATTAGCTAAGTATTGTGAACTAATGGCTGGAATACCTAATGTTCTTAATTTAGGCGCACTTAAGTTAGCTATAGGGGTGCATGGTCAAGAATATGTAAAGATGGCTATAGATATAGCATTAAAAGCTAATAAACCTAATATGACCTACATTGATGGCATATTGAAAAATTGGAGAAGAGAAGGATATCCAGATGACAAGGAGGTAGAGAAAAATGTCAATAGAAGCTATGGAAAGAATAGTAACCCAGATAAAAACAAATTTGCAGGATTCAAACCAAAGGAACCACGAAGCCTTACATATGAGCAGCGAAAAAAAGCTGAAAAAAGCCTCATATAAGTGTGATAAATGCTGTGATACTGGGTGGGTACTTATTCCACAAGAAAATAGGCAGCCACTTGCAGTTAGCTGTGAGTGTAGAGAAATTGAGAAGGTAAAAAATGAATGGAAGCATTCAGGAATTAATGTTGAAATGACAAAGCATACTTTTGCTAATTATAAAGTGTGGAATAGAGCATCAGAAAGAGCAAAGGATACATCAGTAGCTTACTGCACTGATTTTGATGAAATTAGAAATGGCAGAAGAAATAGCATTCTACTTTGTGGCCAGGTAGGCAGTGGCAAAACTCATCTCAGCGTTGCCATTGGATTAAATTTGTTAAAGCAGAAGATTAAAGTTGTGTACATGCCTTATAGAGATGTAATTACTAAGATTAAACAAAATATCCTTGACCAAGAATATTACGTTAAGGCCATCTCAAAATATAAGCTATGTGAGGTTTTACTTATTGATGATCTCTTTAAGGGTAAAATCAATGAAAGTGATATAAACATAGTCTTTGAAATCATTAATTATAGATATTTAAACTTTCTGCCAATCATAGTCAGCAGTGAATTCAGCATTGAAAGATTACTGAATTTTGATGAAGCTGTTGGCTCAAGAATTTATGAGATGAGTAAGGATTATGTGGTGGAAATTGAGAAAGACATACACAATAACTTTAGATTGAGATAAATTCAATACGCAGCAATTATTGGGTTAAATAGGTCGAAATTTTGACTAGAAATTAAGAAAATTTAAGGAGTGTTTAGGATATGGATAAAAAAGCTATTGAGGAAATTATTAATGAAAATATAAAGCTTACCGGAGAGAATATTAAGCTCGGCTATGAAAATCTAATTCTAGAAAAGAAAATAAGAATATTAGAAGAAAAGACAGTAATTCAAGGCAAGAAATCATCGCAATATATTGTGGTTATGATGGCTTAATAAATATATAAAATTCGAGATATACAAGAAGTAATTTAATCATATAAAAGAAAATAATTTTGTAGAGGAGAATGTAAAAATGAAAGCATCAGGAATAGTGAGAAAGCTTGATCCACTTGGAAGGATTGTAATACCAAAAGAAATAAGAAAGGTACTAGGCATTAATGATGGAGATTCTATGGAAATAATTAAGGTTGATAATGAGGTAGTTGTTAGGAAATACAGTAAAGGCTGCATCTTTTGTGGAAATGATAAAGGTATTTCAAAGTTTAGAGATGCACTTGTATGTGATGAGTGCAAAAAGGCGTTAGGTCAAGGTTAAATCTATAAAAAGGGGATAAACAAAAATGGAGAGTTTACGAATTTTTAAGGATGAAAGATTTGGAGAAATAAGATGGGTAAAAATTAATAATAAAGATTATGCTGTTGGGATTGATATAGCAAAAGCTTTGGGATATAAAAACCCAAGAGATGCAATTTTAAGGCATTGCAAGGGTGTCGTGAAACACGACATAGGGGTAGCTACTGGAAAGAGGAGAGACGGAACAGATGTTATTCAAAATATAGAAATGAGCGTCATTCCTGAAGGGGATATTTACAGGTTAGCAGCAAAATCAGAATTACCTGGAGCAGAGAAATTTGAAGCATGGATTTTTGATGAGGTATTGCCTAGCATACGGAAAACAGGAATGTATGATACAGATGAATTATTAGATAATCCAGATTTACTTATTGCTGCAGCTACTAAGTTAAAAGAAGAGAGAAAAGCAAGGCTTGAAGCTGAAAATAAGGTAAAGCTATTAGAGCCTAAAGGACAATTTTATGACGATGTTGCAGGATCTAAAGATAGCATTGAAGTGGGACATGTTGCAAAGGTTCTTGCTATAAGAGGAATGGGAAGAAATAATTTATTCTCACTCTTAAGAGAAAAGAAAGTTTTGGATAAAAACAATATTCCTTATCAACAGTTTGTAGACTTAGGGTATTTTAGAGTATTAGAGCAAAAATACACAGTACCTAGTGGTGAAACAAAGATAAACATTAAGACAATGGTATTTCAAAAGGGAATAGAGTTTATAAGAAGAAAAATTGGGGAGTAATAAACTCATTCTCCTTATTTTAGGATATGCAAATATAAAGGCTAGATATTTACGTATATTTAATATAAAGCACCATGGAATTTATTAATATAAATCATATTTTAAATTTTAAAAGTAGTAGTTAGGAGGTCTTTAACTACTGCTTTTTATATTAAAAGATAAATATGAAAGGTGATAATAATTTTTGCTTATTCATGCAAAAAAAATAATATGCATGGGAAAAAATGCAGAATATATTAATTAATATATTCTGGTTAGAAAATCTAAACTTAATACCGAGGAATTTACATTTAATGTGTGGATTTGGACGTTTAGAGAAAATGCTATTTAATTAATATGAGTATTATGAGAATATGTAATTGTAAATATAAAGAATGGAAGTGAAGTTGATTTATGTCAAAGGTACTTTTTTTAAGTATACCTGCGCATGGTCATATAAATCCTACATTGGGATTAGTAAATGAATTAGTAAAACAAGGAGAAGAAATTACATATTTCTGCTCAGAAGACTTTAAAGAAAAAATTGAAAAAACAGGTGCCAAATTTAAAAGTTATAGAGTGGAACTGAGCCTTTTTAAAAGAAAACATAAGACTTCTAATGATATGGGGCCAGATAAACCAATCAGAGGTTTTAAAGTATACTGATGTAGCAATAACTCATGCTGGGATGAATAGTACTAGTGACTTATTGTATAACAATGTGCCTTTTGTAGCAATACCTATAGGTGCAGATCAACCATATATGGCAAAAAGAGCTGAAGAGTTAGGTGCAACTATTTCTCTTGATAAGGATAATATTAATCCAGAAATTTTAAGAAAATCTGTTGAGAAAGTTTTAACTGATTCAAGTTATCTTGAAAATATGAGAAAAATAAGTGATTCTTTTAAAGAATCTGGTGGTTATAAAAAAGCAGTTGAAGAAATTTTTAAATTAAAACGAGATAAGATAAATCAATAAGATTTATTAAAACTAATGCATTAAAAAATAAAAGTTGCAATAAAGGTAGATTAGGTAAAAATACTTAGTCTGTCTTTTATTCTTTACAAAAAAAATAGAGATAGCGAAAAATATTAGGAGAATAATGATTAGCTATCTCTATGTTTATTAAGAATAGGAAACGTATTTTAACTATTGACACGATTTTAATATTCTATACATTAATTATAAGAAAATAACAAAGCGATAATATAAATCGCAAAAAGTCCATTTTTTGTAATTAGTATAATTTAAATTTAATACTAAGGTCAAAGAGAAATAAACAATATATGTTATAATTGATTTATAATGGTAAGACGTGATGAGCTAGTATAGTTAAGGAGAATTATAATATGTATAAAGAAGGAACTGAATCATGGAAGATAGTAGTATCTAGTGATATGGCATTAAACTTTGCTCTTTTTACTGGTTGCCTATATGGATTAATAGATATTGATAATATAGAAGGTGAAAATAGGTTATGGCCTTCAAAGTATTTTAGTAACAAATGTCATAAACAATTACCTTTGTTAAAAGAACAATGGAGCGAATGGTTTAATAATATGATTAAAGGTAGAGGGGAAAAGGTTATTTCAAAACAAAGATTTGACCATTGGGATAATATGTTTAATCCACCTGACTATTCAGATTTTCCATACTATGAATTAAGGGAATGTTGTAAAAATGCATGGCGACCTTTTATAGAATGGTGGGAAATGGTTGGTGGAGGCAGGAATGCTCTTTCCTATTTTGAAGGATTTGGCAATGAAAAAATTAATGAATATATTAGTGAATTTGAAAATAAAGTTCAAAGGAAAGTTAAGCCATTTAATTTGTATATAGATTTAGTATATACAGGAACATCCAAAATTATAGAAGCAAACAATGAATATATTGTTATGATTCCAGTTAGGCCTATATATTTTGATAAAGATTGGTGGATGAGTAAATTACAACAGATAGGTTAGAACAAATAAGGAAAATGTATATGGGTTACTAGTAAGTGATTCAGGTTACAAGGTAAAATCAACATACTAAATAAAAAATAGAAGCTCTCCATATCAAAGAATGGGAAGCTTCTATAATTTTACCTAAAACTAAGCTACTTCATATTTAGTAACTTGTCTTTGAGTAACCTGAGCACCGGATTTCTTAACTAGATCGCCAGCCTTAGTTTTAAAAACATTTTTTGAAATTATAGTGTCCATAAGTGCGTTAACTTCATCTTTTGTAAGAGTAGTTTTAACACCAGAAACACTTAAAGTGCTTTTTTCACCAGCAGAAGTTAAAAAAGTCATAGCTAAAGTATATTCCATTTAATTTCCCCCCAATCTTTAAAATTTACTTAAGTGAACGAATGTGAGTAGAGTTTCCTAAAAAAGTGATCCTAAGCATTTGCTAAACTAGAAGATTCATTAATAAAGCAATCTCTAGTGTTAGCTTCTAAAACACCTTTAATTGCATCTGCAATAGCATAGACATTTTCAGGTGTAGCATCTGTTTTAATACCTGAGAAAGTTTTCTTGGTATAAATTGGATCCCCAGCCTTGTCTAGACCTTTTTGAACCTCAATGCTAAGAGAAACAGAGTCAATAGTTTTAGTTACAGCCATGTTTCATTACCTCCTTTACTTTGTTTTCATAAAGGATATATGGATAAATTTCAGTTATTACATAAGTAGATGAAAATTATTTATAAATTTAGCACTATGGATGTTAGAGGAATGTGTAATTCTATTAGTAACAACAATCATTTATGTATTAAGAGTTTTAAGTCTTACAAAAAAATACATGATTCTTAGTGAAGAATTAGATAAGATAAAGGTTAATAATGTTTGTGATAAAGAAAATATTTAAGAAATCTATAATGTGGTAGTATAAACGAATGTTATCATATTTATTTTTTGGTGAATTAGATAATTATTCCATGTATGCAATAATTAGATTATAATGGGTTATATAGTATTATAGATAATGATAAGCCTATATTCTTACAATGTTTATAATGAGAAGTTCGCGGCATGAATTTAATGATATAAAGAGGTGGAATAATTATGTTATTTGGATTATTTAATAGTAGAAAAGATAACGATGAAATTCATAATATAAAGCAGTATGCAGTAGATATAGCGACTAATTTTAATGACGAAGACAGGGAATATTTGAAGCCAATTTATACAATTAGGTATTATTCTAAATTAAATAATTCAGTTGTTAAAGAAGCAATTTTTTCTAAAAATATAGAAAATGGTGATATTACTTTAGGAGAAGCATTTTTAACGTTAGAGGAAATATTAAAACAGAGTATAGAGAGTAAGTTGTTAATTAATACAATGATTAATAAAAATTATGTGCTTACCAATGAGGAAGAAATTGCAATTAATAAACTTGAAGATATAATAAGATTTGGGTTGCTATAATCAATCCAAATTTAAAAAGTGTGAAGCTTAATATAATAGATAATGTGTGTATATTCTAAAATGGATATGGAAAGAGCAATAATTTAACTTATTGCTCAGATATTAATTATGCCAATACCACGAATTTGGGATTGAGGTGGACAAAAACAACTTGTTCTTTGAGAATTGAGCAGTATGATATTTTGAAAATATGTTGTTAGGATGAATTAAAATATGAATAAAGGAATGGAATAAGCTGTTATGCATATGAAGGTGAAATAGATGAATAGTTGTAAATTGTTAGAGGTTAAAGCTATAGTTCAAAATCCATATTATAAGGCTCCAAGTTGGATTGATGACAAGATCCAGAGGAGAGAATTTGTTGTTTTAGATGAGGATTCATCAGAAAACGATGTGGAATTATTTTTAATTGAATTATTAGGCTATAATAATATTAACATTGAGCAGGGTACAGAATTAGTTATGAAAGAAGTTTTAGCGGAAGATGAAATAGTAATAGCAGGAGGAATGTTATTTGTTGGAGAAAATAGGAATATATTTCCAAGCTGTTGTTGCGGTTTGGAAAGTTGGAATGAAGTATTAGCTGCAGCTATTGATAAATCATCACCATGGTTAGGACACGATCCATATCCCTGCTTTGAGTATGTTGGAAACAACATTCGTATATGGTCTGATGATTTTAAGGTAAAACAGTCAAGTGAGATTTACTTTGTTGAGTGTGATAGGGATATTTTAATCGAAAAACTAAAATTAGTTAAAAATGATTTGATTAAATTCTCTAAAGGGCCTTTATATAATCATATCAGTAAACATTCAAGAACATATACTGATTTGATGGTACAGCAATTTGAAAAATGGTTTTCTTTAAACCTTGTGTAATATAATCTGAATGACATGTAGCTAATTGATGAACTGATATAAATCATTATGGGATTTTAATATAAAATGATTTAATTTAATTTGTAGAGGAGGAGAATTTTAAGCTTGACTAAAAGAAACCATAAGTTTGAAATAGCGATATTAACATAGTAGTTATTGTAAATTATTTGCTGAAGGTGATGAGTTGAAGAGTATTATTTTTGAAGGTTGGAAAATAGAAATTGATAAGGAAAAAACTAAAAATTATTATTCACAGTTATATAGAGATGGTTTACGTGAATGTTGTTCAGATTGTAGAAATTATTATTATGGAATAAGGCATTTGCCTAAAGTTTTTATAGATTTTTTAGAGAGCTTATTTATTGTTCCAGAAACACCTATATGCGCTTATAAGCTGGATAAAGTTGCTGATAATATATTCCTATATGATGTAAATTATTTAATTAGTGGTAACATATTAGAAAAACCTGATAATGCTGAAAATGCTTCAGAAAATGGAAAGAAGGTATTTAAGACAAGTACGTTAACTGATGAGGTAGAGTTTTATTTTACAAAAGAATTGTATCCAAGTTTGCGAAATCTTTCTGGTTATGAATCGTATTTTGAACTTCAATTATTTTGTGAAATTCCTTGGGTTATAGATGAGCCGTATGAATAATTGATGATTAAAAATTTGTATGTAAGTTATATGTATTTCAAATTGCTATTGATACAATGTATCTCTAATTATTAATATAATTTACTTGAAATGTAGAAAGTGCGCAGTAGTAAATAAAATAATGTTCTTTAAAAATTGAATAATGTGGTATTTACAAGATGTGCTATAATTAATTCTTAATAGTAGGTTATAATGAGGGAAGTGATATTTTGAACTACTTAGATTTAATGAATTTAGAAAATATATATTTAAATAATTTAAATGAGCCACAAGAAAATTTTCTTAGGTTAACTTTTATTAAGAGTAAAACAAATGTTATTTCTCAATCAATAAATATTGGCAATAAAGTTATTAAAAATGTGCATTCAATTAATTATGATTATACGAATCCCTTAATACAAATTGATTTTGAATCATATATTGGATATTCGATTTTAAATGAGAGTTTTACATCCATGGATAATTATGAGGAATTTGAGGGTAAGTCATTTAGAATTTACAGGAAATCAAGGTACTTAGATTTCATAAAGGTTGGAACGTTTGCTTCAGAAGATTATCCTGGTACATTTAAACATTATGGGATTGTCTGCCTTAATCATATAATCGATATTGTTTCGATATCAGAACCTGTTATTAAACAAATACAAATGAGCAAGCCTTAGATAAGTTTTGATGAACTTGTTAAAAGTGTCAATCACAATTTTCTTAAGTTATGAATCAATAGAATTTAGATAATAAATTGTAAATCGCATTATTCAAGAAATTGAATTTGCGATTTTTTAACGCATCATTCTAATAAAGTGCACATTTGTACTTAAGTAATATCATAAGGTTTATAATATATAAAATTTTCTCTTAGTCATATAATAGGACATGCTACAGTTATTCTAATTAGGCTAATAATGGTTATTCATGGTACTTTTGTAAAAAATAAAAGCATTAAAACTCTTATGGATGAGCAATATAGAAATAAAGTAAATAATGTTATAATATACAACAATGAAGCAAAATTACAGTCAATAATAAAGTGAAAAAACTATTATATGGATTGCTTGGGGGATATTTTATGAGAAAAATAGTAAAAATAATTTTTATTTTAATTATTTCATTTATATTGGCGATAAATGTTTATTCAATAATAGAGAATGAACGTTCAGAAATAAAAATGGAACAACTAAAAAAAATGCAACAAGAGAATTATTTAAAATCTGTGAGATTTAATTTAAATTTAGATAATAAAGAATATTATTATAAAAATATTGAAGATAATACTGACGGCTATATAAATGGACAAGAACAAAATTTTAAATATGATAGTTATTTTATTTCAAACGACTTAGAATATGTAAATACTGAACTAAATGAGAAAAATGTGCATTTATATTGCAATGTTCCTATAGATAAAAATAGCAAAGACTATATTCAATCTTTTGGATCAAATGAAAATATTTATATATATCCATTTGATAATAATACAACTGTCTTTATATCAGTTGCAAGTGGTAAACCAGCAGAATCAGATAAGTGCTACATATTAGACTTAAATAATAAAACAGTTATTTGGACTGAGAGCAAGTACTTTGCTTATGCTTATTACAGATCATCTACTGATACAGTAATTGCTACTCATAATATTAAACCCGTAGATACAATCTGGGGCGAAATGAAATATGAAGATTATGAAGTAAATATGTTCGGTGAAATGTGTAAAATTGGAACAAGAGATTAATTATTTTTGGTGTAATGTAGATGAGAATATCTTAATACAACATATTCAATTAATATAATTAACGTAGTAATTAGTGAACATTCGTTTTTAAAAATATAAATATTTTGATATTTCAAGTTTGTGTTACAGTTAAATTATAAAGATGATAAATACAAATTAATTTGAGAAAGGCAAAGAATATAATGTTTTTAGTAAAAATTATTGATATAGTTATCATATTAATTTCATGGATTTTCGGATTTTCGATATTAGTTATATTTGACCTGATATATACTTTTAAGTATAGTTTCCCAAATGATCCTATTTTCCAGCATCCAAGCTATGAAGGTATTATAAGAGGTATTCTATCAGTTGTTGCATATTTTATTTTAATGTTCATATTGTATTATAAAAAAAAATCAAAAGGTACAGTATATCCTAGAAGATTTATTTTTATAAATACTATTACATTTATAAGTGGCTTAGTTCTATTTTTCTTTTTTGGATTGCCGCTTCTTTCACCACATGTAATTAATCAGTTTTGATAATTTATTTATTTGGGGTAATTATATAGAATTCATTAAATTAATATTTTATGAAAATTATTTTGAACAAAAATATAAGATGTCATACTAGTACTAAAATATATATATTTGCTGTTAAAAAACTAAGGAAATTTCAAATTATTCATATAACAAGACATTAATACAATTCAGAAGAACATACTGAAAACTAGTTAAAGCCCAAATAATTAATAGCAAAACATACTTTTAACCGACAAGACCGTTAATAAGTTTGTTAAAAATTATTGCATCACACATCTATAGAATAAAAAGTTATAAGGATTTCAAGTAGATAAAAAACTATTAAGTAATATAATTGACACTTAACATTATAAGGTATATAATTGTACAAAAATAAAAGCTATGAAGAGAAGAGTAGTTATGAAGGAATACTCAGAGAGTTTCCATTTGGTGTGAGGAAATTATGAAATCATAATGAAACAAGTCTCGGAGCTGCATACGGATCTTATAAAGTAAAACTTTTTAGGTGGAATTTTATTTTCGCTGAATTTAGTTTGAATTATCTTAGAGAGTGCAACCTATAACTCACATTTGAAGAAGAAGTGATGTTACATAATGCCTAACTATAAGATAAAAATTTATTATAAGTGATGCTATGACGTAAGTTCACGTTACAGAACCAGAGTATGATTCAACCTATAATTTTAGGGAGATGGTGTACTTGAAGAGCCTAAAATGGTGACATTTTAGGGAAAAGGGTGGCATCGCGAAATAGAAGTTTCGCCCCTGTAGATATATTTTCTACAGGGGCTTTTTTGACGTTAAAATTAAGCATATGAAAAATTATAAGTTTAAAATATCATACATGTTTTATTTTTTGATGATCCCAAGTATGAAAGTTAGAAATTTAAGGAGTGAGAAGTTTATGATAAGTAAAAGAATAGAAAAAAACGAAAGACCAATATTTCCAAAGAAGGCTATAGTAACAGCTGGAATGCCTTATGGAAATAAGAATCTTCATTTTGGCCATGTTGGAGGAATGTTCATTCATGCAGATATATTTGCAAGATTTTTAAGAGACAGAATAGGGAAAGAAAATGTTATTTTTGTATCTGGTACAGATTGCTATGGTTCACCTATCCTTGAAAGCTACAGAAAGCTAAAAGAAAATGGATACGAAAATACTATGGAGGACTATGTTAAGGCAAATCATTTAAGTCAAAAGAAAACCTTAGAAGATTACAATATCAGCTTAAATATTTTTGGAGCTTCAGCCCTTGGAAGGACAGGAGAATTTCATAATGAAGTTTCAGAAGAAATATTTAATACTTTATTTAAAAATGGTTATATAAAAAAGATGTCAGCATTGCAATTTTATGATGAAGATAAGAAAATATTTCTTAATGGAAGACAAGTAATAGGAAAATGTCCAATAGCTGGGTGTAACTCTGATAAAGCTTATGCAGAAGAATGTTCATTAGGACATCAATATATGGCATCTGAATTAGTTAATCCTATTAGCACTTTATCAGGAAATAAACCAATATTAAAAAGTGTAGATAATTGGTATTTTACCTTAGATGAATCAATGGATATAATGAAGGAACTTAATGAGTTTTTAAAGAAGAATACTAATAGACGAAAGTATGAAATTAACACCATAGATGAATTTTTGAAGAAGCCATTAATATATGTTCCAAGAAAATATATAAAAGATGTAAATGATCTAGAAGCTAAATTTCCAAGCCATGAAACCATAGATGAAGAGAAAAAATCTTCACTAGCGTTTATTTTCCAAACATTAGAGGATAGAGATAAGGCAAAAGAAATATTGGATAATTTAAATATTAACTATACTAGTGGTAAGACTTTGGTTCCTTTTAGATTATCAGGAAATATAGAGTGGGGAGTAAAAGTACCTGATAAAGAAGATTTGAAAAATTTAACCTTCTGGGTGTGGCCAGAATCTTTATGGGCTCCAATTTCTTTTACAAAAGCATATTTGGAGTCAATAGGTAAGAATTCTGAAGAATGGCGTAATTGGTGGGATAATGATGATTCAATGGTATATCAATTTATAGGAGAAGATAATATATATTTTTATTCAATTGCTGAAATGGCTATGTTCATTGGGTTAAAGGTGGCTAAAGGTGGAAATGTAGATGTTACTAAGCTAAATTTACCACACATTGTTTCTAATAAGCACATTTTATTTATGGATAAAAAAGCAAGCAGTAGTTCAGATATTAAGCCACCAATGGCAGATGAATTATTGAAATTTTATACAAAGGATCAATTACGTATGCACTTTATGAGTCTTGGATTATCTTCAAAAAGTGTTGGTTTTAAGCCACAAGTTTACATGAAAGAAGAAGAAAAAGTAGGAGCGGATCCAGTATTAAAAGAAGGAAACCTTTTAACAAATGTATTTAATAGACTTATTCGCTCATGTTTTTATACCATGCAAAGTCTTAATGAAGATATTCCTAAAGAAGAGGTAAGTGAAAAGATTAAGGAATTAACAGAGAAATCAGTATTAGAATATGAAAGACATATGTATAATCAAGATTTTCATAGAATAGCATATGTTCTGGACGATTATATAAGGGAAGTAAATAAACATTGGGCCAGCAATATTAAAAATGAGGAATTGAAAAGAAACGTAATAGCAGATTGTTTTTATGCTTGTAAAGTTATAGCAGTACTAATACACCCTATAGCACCAGAAGGATGTGAAATGTTTAAAGATTATCTAAATATAGATGATGAACTATGGAATTGGGATAAAATATTTGACCCTATTACTTCTTATTTTAAAGATGCTAATAATCATAAGTTTAAATTTCTTGAACCAAAAGTAGATTTCTTTAAGAAAATGGAATATCAATATTGATGGAAGATTTACTGGCTCTTTTTAGAATGAAGATTCGCTTTTAATACATGATGATAATTTGTACAGTTTATATCTAGCAGATATATTTCGTAGTGTTATTCCTTGTATGAAAAAAAGATTATAAGGGATTATATAGTCTTATAGATGATAATAGGATTGTATTCTTATAATGTCTATAATAGTAAGTTGATGTAAGTAGATAAAAGTGCAAAGAATACTGATTAAGGTTTGGAATAATTAAGGGTGAAGAGTATCGCAAATAAATGATATTAAGTAAATTTGGGTAAATATAGTGATTTATTGATATGCTTTGAAGAGTCACAAATTAGTATTATTAGATAATCAATAAGTAATTAGATAAGTTATTATACGGCGTATTATTCTATCCTCTAAAAGTCAAATTATATAATCTAAATAAAAAAATTCCTTATGAATTATTCACAATACCTGAATATGAATGAAAATACCCTCCAAGTTGCAGGCATGGAGGGTATTTTCATTGGAGCACAAGAAATCTCTTTTCGGATACTGCAGCTATGCGGCAAAAACTATTCAGCTTACTTTTCCAGGTAGTGCTGATGTGATTCATTAGCATCACAATATCTTGTACATACGGATTAAAAGGTTTACTAGATTTTATGCAATCTTAACCTTGCTTTCTCTGAATTACTACCTTACCCCTCTTAGGATTTGTTTCGCACTTAAGGTATGCTTCGGATAATCCTTGAGGTGTAAATGGGAAAATCCCGCTCAAATGAACCTTCAATTTTTGTTCATGGACTTTTTGAAGAATAGACACCAAATCATCATGGTTTGGTTCTGCATGAACAAATTGAGCTTTAATTCCGCGAATTTGTGGATGTTCATTAATCGCCATGGCTACCAGCGAAATGAGCTTGCCTCCATCCTTCAAAACAGAGTAACTTTTTCGCCCAGTTTCACCTATCTTCGCATCTAAAACTGTAGCGGATCTATCCATAACCATATCCAGTACAATATCTACAGGACTACTTATAGCCTTTGTAAAATCAGTTGTGGCATAATCAATTACCTCGTCGGCACCTAATTGTCGCACAAATTCATGGTTAAATTCACGGGCAGTTGCAATTACATATGCACCTGCTTGTTTAGCGAGCTGAACTGCAATATGTCCTACACCCCCAGCGCCTGCATGAATTAGAATACGCTGTCCCGGTTGGAGTTTGCCATACCTAAACAAAGACTGCCAGGCAGTCAAACCAACCGTTGGCAACGCAGCAGCTTCATGAAAAGACATACCGGGTTGGATTATTGCAAGTGCGTTTTCTTCCATTGCTACATAATCTGCATAGGCTCCACCGTTGTTAGTAGGAATACCCATAACACGGTCGCCAGGTTTAAAATGGGTTACTTTACTTCCAACCTCAATGACAACACCGGCAAGATCGGCACCGAGAACATACGGCAACTGAACTGGTAAAATATCCTTAACAGCCCCAGAACGTAATACATAATCTGCTGGATTAATTGAAGCAGCATACATTTCTACTAACACCTGTGTTTCTGTAATTACTGGCACATCTATTTCTTGTTCCTGTAAAACCGCTGGAATTCCGTACTCTTTTAAAACAATTGCTTTCATAATAAATTCCTCCTTGTATTTTTAAAGTTTGTTTCAGCTAATTAATAATTTATAAACACTTGTTTACTTATTAACTATTGTCTGATAATGTGATATTAACAAAGTTACTTGTTCGCTTCAATTGTTAAAATAACTGCAATTGTTCATTAATTAACAAAATTCCATTTATCGTTCATTAACTAATAAATATTTCATATAGCAAAATGCGTATAGTTAATTTTATTGAAAAAATTCACATAATATTTTAAGGAGGCTCTTATGGATAGACGAATACTAAAAACACAAAAAGCAATTATTGGAGCATTTATTGAGCTGCTCGCAGAGAAAGGATTTGAAGATATTACAATTAATGAAATAGCAGATCGAGCTGATGTTAGCCGTGGAACTGTTTACTTGCACTACATTGATAAATTTGATTTGCTGGATAAATGTATTGATATCTATTTTAAAAAATTATTTGAAAGCTGCATGACTCTCGACGGTACTACGCTTTTACTTTCAAAATCCTTTATTATTCGCACATTTGAGTATTTGGAACAACATGCTTTCATATATACTACTCTGTTAGTTAACAAAGGAATCCCTACTTTCAGAAACCTCATGATGGATGTGATTCTAGGTAACCTTAGTGATGTGATTGATGCCAGTAGCATAAAACGAGATATGAATAAGGAGGTGACGTTACAGTTTCTGGCCTCAGCTATTGTAGGTCTACTAGAGTGGTGGATTATCAAATCAATACCTATTCCAGCTAAGGATATAGCAGAACAATTGTGGTCACTGTTGGAACGTATTCAAGTTATGCCTAATGCACCGGATCCTAATTAATCAAACTGCAGTGACAAGTATACCAGCCCTATATATCTAAGGAGGAAGTGCTAGGAATATATGCCGAAGAGATTCTATTTTTAAATAAAAAAAGTGGCATCATTTGCTATTGATATGGTGAACCATATCATAAGTGAGAATCGAAATTTTATATTTCGTTATTCGAACTTACTCAGCGAACGAATGTGAGTCGAGTTTCCTTTATTAATGATAACTTAATAATGTATCTTATTAATAGAAGAGAACCAAGTCAAAATTAATGCGGTTCTCCTTCTTCTTTTTTTAAGAAAAATATTGGTGGTAAATATCCTAATACTAATGGTAATATTAAGAACCCAAGATTTACATTGGTATATATTGATATGTTCTTATGCTAAGATCTAAGATATATTTTTTATTACATTCTTATTATTTTCATATTAATTGTTTGGTAGCATACTTTCCTTAATAACATTTGATAATATTTTAATTCCTTCTCTTATTTTCTCTTCATTAATATTTGTGTAGTTCAAGCGTAAGGTATTTTTATGACCACCATTTGGGAAAAATGCTTCGCCTGAAATAAAAGCTATACCATTTTTCAATGCACATTTTAATAATTTAAAGTGGTACTCCGTCTAGACATCAGATAAATAAATGAATTAGAAGTTTAAAATCGGGAACTGATAATGCACAATATATTAGGAGAGATGCCATAACAATATTGAATAACTTTCTATGACGGCTAAGAATTTTTTGAAATAATGCACCAAAAAGAGTCCAGCAGGACATCGATATAAATCCTACTAATGAGAGGAATATAGCAAATAAGCATAATATTATGCTCGATTTATAGTAGGGGATTATAAAAATTGAAGTCACCGTTATACCATAAAGTATTGTTTTAGGATTCATGAATTGCATAAGCATTCCAGATTTAAATGTGTTGATGCTGTAATCATTAATTGCATTTGGGTTAGAATTGCTTTTGAGTATCTTGATAGCTAAATATATTATGTATGCTGAACTAAATACCTCCATAGACAACTTTATGTTGGGAAGAAGTTTAAATAAAAATAAGTTAAGATAACCACACAATAGCATGATTACAGCCATACCAGTTGTAGCACCTAGAACAAATTTAAATGTTTTTTTATATCCAAAGTTAGTACCATTTGTCATAGACATAATATTATTTGGACCAGGTGTAAAAGTTGAAACAAGAACATAAGATAAAAGTGCAGATAAATTGAACATAGCTTACCTCCTTAATGATTAAATTTGAAAAGATAGTAACAATATGATATCATGCTACTAATAATTAGTGAAATCAATAGTTTAAATTGTAACAATCAAAATAAATGATTGATTTTTTGGGGGATATAGAAATGGAATTTCGTCAATTAAATGCATTTATTACCGTAGCTAAACTGAGTAATTTTACAAAAGCAGCATTTGAGCTAGGATATTCACAGTCTGCTATTACTGCTCAGATACAACTGTTGGAAAAAGAATTAGGTGTTAATTTGTTTGAAAGATTAGGGAAAAGTATATCTTTGACTTCAGAAGGGGAAAAATTTCTTGTTTATGCTAAGCAAATAATTAAACTTTCTGATGAAGCAAAAAACAATTTAATGACATCAAATGTAAAGGGAACTTTGACAATAGGGGCTAATGAATCCCTTTGTGCTGTAAGGCTGCCTCCTATATTAAAGGAATTTCATGAGCGTTATCCGGAGATTGAAATTATTCTAAAAATGGAAGGCAATAACAAATGTAAAACATTGATAAGAGAAAATCAGATTGATGTTGCTTTTATTATTGGTCAGAAAATCAATGATTCTGAGTTAATTACAGAATTGGAATTTCCTGAACCTTTAGTTTTATTAGCAGCCCCAGGACATCCACTTACTTTCAAGAAACATGTTTATCCTGAAGATATTGCTGAATGCAACATAATTGTTTCAGAAAAAGGCTGTGGTTACCGAAATCTTTTTGAACGAAGTCTCAATGATGCTGGGGTAACTCCGAAATCAATAATGGAAATGGGCAGTATCCAATCAATCAAACAATTGACAATGAGCGGACTTGGAATAACGCTGCTTCCAAAGATTGCTGCTGCGGAGGAGTTGAAACGAAATGAATTGATAGAACTTCATTGGTGGGAAGATTCCTTTTATTTGACAACGCAAATGGTATATCATAGAGATAAGTGGGTCTCAAAGGCATTAAGAGCTTTTATAGATCTGAGTAAAGAAATGATGAAGAGTTAATATAAGGTTTCAAATTCAAATAACAAAAATTAAATAAATTAACTATGGCATATTGTGCTATAATAGTATTATATTGTTAGAATATAAGTAGCTTAATAATATATATTAAAGATTGGGGCGATAAGTAAAAATGAAAACAATTGGTTTAATTGGAGGAATGAGTTGGGAAAGCACAGTCACATATTATCAAGTTTTAAATAATGTTATTAGAGAGAAACTTGGGGGATTACATTCTGCTAAATGCTTATTATACAGTCTTGATTTTCATGAAATAGAGAAATGTCAATCAACTGGAGAGTGGGAAGCAAGTGCACAGATTTTATCAGAAGCAGCTCTTACTTTAGAAAAAGCAGGTGCGGACTTTATAGTTATATGTACTAATACTATGCATAAAGTGGCTGACAAAGTTCAGGAAGCTATCAGCATTCCTATATTACATATTGCAGAAGTAACAGCACAAGTATTAAAGGCAGAAAATATTACAAAAATCGCTTTATTAGGGACAAAGTATACTATGGAGCAAGATTTTTATAAATCCAAGTTGATTGAAGATGGGATTAGAGTATTGATTCCAGATAAAGAAGATATAGAAACTGTAAATGAAATTATTTACAATGAATTATGTGTAGGTATTATATCCAAACATTCCAAAGAGGTTTATTTAAATATTATAGATAAGTTAACTAATAAAGGAGCACAAGGAGTAATATTGGGATGCACAGAAATAGGTTTGTTAGTTCAACAAAGAGATACCAAAACACCATTATTTGATACAACATTAATTCATGCAGAAAAAGCGGCGTTATTTTCGATAGAGTAGATGTATATAACTTACAACTGTTACTGTGAACTGTGCCATAAGTAAATGAGGTTTTTTGAAAAAGTTATCAAGAATGCTAAAAATATTAGTGAATTGTTTCCAGTAATGTGACACGTGGAGGCGGTAATTTTGATGACGAATAGTGGCTCTAATGGCAAGTGAGACAGGTAAGCCACAATATGTAGTGGTTTTAAAGTGAAAAATGAGAAAAAATCGGGACTGAAAAATGCGTTTTTCATTCCCGACTTTTTTTGCCCTGTTTATATATGACATCCGAGATTTTCACTGGTTGCTAATTAATGACTCAATGGAATAAGACAATATAAAACTCTATTGTGCGAATATTTATCTAACTTGTTGGGGCACTTCATTTCTTGAGAATAACTTTTTTACTCAAAATATGAATTCCAATCCAGCATAGCAATAATAATACCTGTGCCAGAACAACAAGCCATAGTATCTGCATGTATCCACCTATAATGCAAAATATGGTATTAACCAGAGGAAAACCTAGGAATGTAAACATAATAGGAAAATCTTTTTTGTAATCCATAGAACTAATGACCTTACGATCCCAGAACTTGACGAAGGCTAACACTAAAACTCCCACTGAAATTACAGAAAGAGAGATCAACATTACCCATTGCATATTAGAAGCTCTGGAGAAAAATGGTCCCATATAATTAAAAAAGTTGGATATAGGTGAAACTAAACAGGCTAGAGAAAGAATTGCAGCCAAAAACGGATATATGTATCCAATTAGATTACTATAGTTTTTCTTTTTATGCCACCATTCACCTAGTAATATGAATACAGTCCAGTACCCACCTATGTAAATCCATCCTGTAAAATTCATGACAGGTTCACCATATATTAAAGGTTCACCAGGAAGAGGAATAAAGCTCCACCTTCCAATAATTCCTTCCGCTGTATGAAAAATCTGTTTAATGGCCACCGGATCCATGGAAAAGTCAAAAATCATAGCCATTAGTCCAACAATAAATGGTTTACTCCACGACGGTATATTGACCATCTTTAAAACGCGCAACGTTGAGTAAACTATAAGGAACTCGATAATTGGAACAGTTATTGGTATATTGAATATCATTAGGATACTGTGCCCATATGCGTAAAAACCTTCTTTCCCCATAACTCCCATAGTTGCCGCAACATTTTCAAAGGCTGAGGCGTAGAAAAAGACAAAACATATGAATTGCATTAATACAATCTTTGGACGTTCTTCGTTTTCAATTATATAGAAAACCATTAATGCGGCGATGATTAGAACTAAAATATCTTGAATAATCCATACAGGTACTATAGTTATATTTCCCATTGTGTTACCTCCATTTAAAATTATAATTTATTTGAACGTTCAAATATGTTGTATGTTAAATATATTATAAGTACACAGCGATACTTAATCAACAGGCAGTTCAATAACATTACGTTCGATATCTTACAAATCAGATAAGTGTTGTTCGTTCACTGAATTATTTAAGGAAGGCAAATAAGAACAACTCAATCATTTTTTAAGGTTAAGGCAAAAAAATATTTTTGGGATTTAAAATTATAGAAAATCTATGTAGTAAATGTGGAATTATTACTGAGATTATGGCTAATACTTAAAATGAAGAAGATTAAGAATTATAGGGATTCTATACGAAAACTTAACTTATACACGAATAAGTTAATAGTTGAAGTAGAAACCCTATGGATGGTTGTGAAGATTTCAAAAGATTTTTTAAAGGACTAACAGATAGACCAAAGAAGGGAGGAAGTTTGTCAAAACTAGCAACAGTATAAAACTTGAAAAGCAGATTAGATTACTTCAATGAAAGTAGTATATTCTTTTAGAATCACAAAATAAAACACATTAAACATGGAATTAAACAAGTTTTATAAAGTTTTATAAGGTTTTGGCAACGGTATTATGGCATACGAAAAAGCAGATCGCCGGGTGAAATATACAAAAATGATTATAAAAAACAGTTTACTGGAACTTATGAAAGAGCGTCCTATCAGCAAAGTTACAGTGACAGATATATGCAAAAAAGCAGATATCAATCGCAATACTTTTTATTCACATTATGCTAATCAGTTTGAACTTCTTTCAAATATTGAAGGTGAGTTATATGAAGAAATCAGACAGGTTGCGGAACGTACTTTGAACCTTGAAACTTATGAAAAACTATCATATGAAATTTGCAAGTATATAAAAGCAAATAGCAATATATGTGGAGTATTATTTTCAGAGAACGGGGATAAAGAATTATTGAAACGTATTATTTATATCAGCCACGAATTAAATATTGAGAAATGGAAGAAGGAAGAAAAATATATTGATCAAAAACTATTTGATAATTGGTATACATTTACCGCATATGGCACTATAGCCGTAATAGAAAAGTGGGTCAATAGTGGGATGAAGGAAAGTCCAAGTAAAATTGCTGCTTTTATTAATAAAGCGACAGAAGCAGTATCGAAAGATTTTTATTGATACTCTCTAGAACTATCTGTATCAATAGCTACCCCAAGTTTAGCTGATATATATGTTGCAATTCACAATGCACATTTCACAATTCACAATTACAGCTAAAATTTTTGTAATATTTCTAGAATTATGATGAAGGATTATTTTTGCAATATATATATTATATTATATTATATTATATTATATTATTTAACTTGTTAATTGATGATGATAACCGATAAATTGTACAATAACGAAAGAACAAAAGGGAGTTTGCTTGGATCTATAAGATTTATACATATTTATCCAATAAATTTCCGTTTATTCCAATATTTTGACGTTTTATTCCATTTATATTTACATTATTATAAAAATGTGCTTATTATAAGTTATAGAAACAAAATATGTAAATTAATTTGATGAGGCTGAAAGATGTAAAAAGGCAGAATAGTAATTAATATAGAAAGTCAATTTGATTTTTCTAATCTATTATTATCTATATTATTTTTCTAAGTAATATGCCTATATACTATGGGGCTCATAAAGAAATTTATAGAATTTTAATCATTGTTATTATGTTTGTTTTATTATGCATAATAATCATGAAATCATTATTAAAAATAAAGGGATGAGCGAAAATGTCTCTAACTGAAAAAATAGCAAATAAAATCGGTAATAATGCAAAATCATTTTTGAATGTTAATGAAGATCAGGAACAGATAATCGTATATGGAGCAATAAATTTGTTTCAAATGCTATTTGCTATCTTATGGGTCATAATTGCTGGGTTGCTTTTTGGAGTGTTTTATGAAGCTTTAATATTTTCTATTAGTGCCAGTATTCTTAGAAAATATTCAGGTGGTGTACATGCATCCTCGCCAAGCCGATGTGTTATAATAGGAACATTTTCAGCAGTATTAGCTGGAATTTTAATTAATAATATATTTTACAGCATAAATAGTATTAATGTAGCAGTAATAAGCGGTGCTATTATAATATTTGCATTTATAACAGTTTTTAGAAATGCACCTGTAGATAGTATTAAGAAGCCTATTAAAAATATTGAAACTAGAAGACAATTTAAGAGGAAATCTATTTTTACTATATTTATTTTTTTATTCATAATAATAATTTTATTCATACTCAACGAAAAGTTTTCAGAATTGTATTACATAAAATTAATAGAAAGTATTGGAGTTGGAGTCTTATGGCAGACTATTACTCTTACTAAGAATGGAATAAACTTTTTAAACAAAGTTGACTCCGCCTTAAAATACATAATTGAGGGAATGGGAACATCCGTGACACCAAAGGCAAAGTAACTTTAAAAATAGGATAAACAAAACAATCATTTTATAGTAGAAATATGATTGTTAAAATATACATGAAAATAAGCATGTGGAAGATGACAATGCAAAAAGGAGAAAATGTAAAAACAATTTGAAATAGTGATTAATATAGAAAATACTTTAACGTTTAAATATAGAAAATATTAAATGAAAGTGAGGAATGTAATGTTTAGATTTACTTGCGTAGATTTCTTTCTTAGACTTATTCCAGAATCATTTATTTTAATATGGGGGATACACATATTTTCTAAAAAAACTATTGATATGTTTAAATACATACTTTCAAGTTTAATGTTAGCTGTATCGTATTTTATTATAAGATGTTTGCCTATATATTTTGGAGTGCATACAGACATTTGTATAATGCTAACTATAATTATTGTCATGTTCATTATTGATATACCTTTAATAAAAAATGTGATAGGAACTTTGTTATTATATTTTATACTTTCTTTAAGTGAGACTATGAACATGTTATTACTAAGTGGCCTAAATATAGACACAGATATTTCTGTTTTACAGCCAATAACAAGATTCATATATGGGATTCCAAGCTTAATTATATTTATAATATCAATCATAACTCTGAAATTTGTACTAAAAAATAAGAAAGTCATTCCAAATTATCTTTAATATAAATATAGAATGAAGAGGAGGTGAAATTAATGAATAATATTTTTAGAACTTTGTTAATTAAATTTACATCAAATATTTGTGAAAGAATGGCACTAAGAGTTTCAGCATCAGCATGCAGCTGGGGAGCCTATCAACCTGAAGAACCAGAATGTTTAAGAGATATTAAGAATCATTAATATCAATGCTAAAAGTAAAAATTGTCATAAATTCAAGTGACAATTTTTACTTTTAATAATTATTTATTGAAAGGAATATGCATATGGATAATTATACAAATAAACACAATAATAAATTAGAAGAAATGATGTGTTTTATTAAAGTCGCAATTATAGTATTTGTTAGCATAATAATACATATGAATTTGCCAGAGTATTGGTCAAGTTTATATATACATGGAAATACTCAATGTAACATTTATATAACAGTTTTTTCTTCGCTCTTTATTGGAATAAATTTCATTTTGTGTTTAATAATTACTGGCGTAGTCTTACAAAAAGGAATTTTATTAAAGAATTCATGGTTAATAGATAATATTATTTTTATATTTATTATATCTATACCTATATATTTATCCAAAGCATATCAAAGTGAATGTAAATATTTATTTCTGCTATTAATAATATATTCAATTATTCAATATGGTTCTAAATGTGGGATAGTAACAGCACTTTTTTCTTGTGGTATTATTCTTGGAGCGGATTTATTATATGCTTCTTTAGAGAATGGGGTTAATATATATTTTCAAAAAGATTTCATAATGTGTGGTGTATTTATTCTTGTTGCGTGGATTCTTGGATATTATGTTAATATTGAAGCTGAAAATAATAAAAAGAAAGATGAAACTCTTAATACATTAAGCAATGAAAAAAAAGAGATGGAATCTCTATTATTAAATAATAAAATTTGTTATGATATGTTATTTGAAAATTCATTAAACTCAATTATTGTGCATACAAATGGAGAAGTTATATATGCTAATGCAAGTGCAACTAAATTATTAGGTTTAAAGGGAGAGAACTTTTATAATCATTATTTATCGGAAGTTAACAAAGATATTAAAAAGAAATATTCAAGTATTAGCCATAATAAGCTTGTAAAGATTACAAGTGAGGAGAGCATATTAAATTCTGATGGTGAATTCATTCCGGTGATTAATACATCATCTTTTTTTACTTATAAAGGAAAACCATCAGTTTTGACATTTTTAAGAGATATAACATCTGAAAAGAAAGTTGAATCGCTACAAGAAGATATAGAAAAAAATCTAAAGTTACTTAATGAGTCAAGAGAATTTAACAATCTTATAATGAACTTTTTTACTAATATGTCTCATGAGCTTAAGACACCTGTTAATGTAATTTATTCAGCAGTTCAAACTGTAAATGTTTATTTTGGGAACTATAATTTGGAAAATATGAAGAAATGTAAATTATACTTTAAAACAATGAAACAAAATTGTTTAAGACTGATTAGAATAATAAATAATTTCTTAGATGTAACTAAGTTAAATTCTGATTCTGGATTTATTAGAATAAAAAAGAGAAATGGTAATATTGTAAATATTATTGAAGAGATCACTCAATCTGTGGCATCTTATGTCAATGATAAAGATATAACACTTATATTTGATACAAACGTTGAGGAAAAGATCATGGGATTTGATCATGATATGATGGAACGTATAATGCTTAATTTAATATCGAATGCTCTTAAATATAGCCATTCTAAAGGAAATATATATGTTGATTTTATAGATAAACAAACAAGTGTTATCGTTAAAGTAAGGGATGAAGGGGATGGCATTCCAAAGGACAAACTTAATTTTATATTTGAACGTTTTGGTAAAGTAGATAACACTCTTTCAAGAAAATGTGAGGGAACTGGAATAGGATTATATCTTGTTAAATCTTTTGTTGAAATGCATGGTGGGAAAATAAGTGTTTCAAGTGTTGAAGGACAAGGCAGTGAATTTATAATAGAATTACCAGTAGAATTGATTAAAAATGAAGAAGAAGAAGATAAAATTCTGTTTAAAACTAATATAGAAAAAATACAAATAGAATTTTCAGATATATACTCGCTACAAAGTTAAAAATATAGATAGTACTTTAAACTGGATATGAGCTGTGGGGATAAAGGTAAATTGTAATTTGGAAGGAAGATAAGCAAATGGACAATTCAAAATACGAAATTAAAATGAATAGATATCCTGAAAAAATTATTTCAGAAGCATGGGAGAAAGCAGATAAAACACAAAAAACGGTATTAATTAATTCCTGTGAATTAGATTTTTCTATTGAAATAGATGGGCGTGAAAATACAAGTAATGATATAGTGGTGAGTTTTTTACTGAATATAAGAGAAGTTGATAATATAGTACAAGAATTTTGTAAGAATTCTTTTCAACATGGTAAATTTGATATTAGAAACTATATGGTTTCTCTTGAGTGGATTACTTTTGAGACAGACAAAGTAGTAATGGGGTATTGGGGTGAATTTGTAAATATAGAATTAAGAGCTATATTTTCAATAAAAAATGGCGTATGGGAGAAAATAGATATATATTATCAATAATTTTGGTCATAATTAAATAGTTAAATTATAAATATTAATAGTAAAATTGATAATAAGTTTAAGTGACAAATTTCAATTTATCGAGATGCCTATAAAGAGTTTTCAGGAAGAAAGTTTACGTATTTTATAAATTAAGAATAGTATCGAATGAATGAAGACCAGATGAGTATAAATATGAATTAGAAATGTGCGAGCATTATTATATAGATGAGGATGAAGGTCAGGAAGTTAGAAGTTTATGTTTTAAAACTGGTAATGGATATAACGCTTCAAATGGGGTTATAACTAATGTAAAAAATACTATATTAAAATATAATTTAGAATAGGGAATGTTAATTGTTAAAAATAATTGACAAATAAATACGCTGTAACTATAATGGTTACAAGGAGGGAATATTTATGATGCAGATTAGCAGTAGATTTACTGTAGCAATTCATATTCTTGCTGCCTTGGAAATTAGCAATGATGTTTGTACATCTGAAGTGATTGCAGGTAGCATACAGAATAACCCAGTTGTTGTAAGGCGGATTATTGGTATGCTAAAAAAGGCTGAACTGGTTGATGTCAATAGTGGAGGTGGCGGTGCCTATCTTCTAAAGCCAGTTGAAGATATTACTCTTTTTGATGTATATAAAGCAGTTGATGTAGTTGAAGACGAAAAGCTCTTTCAGATACATGAAAATACTAATCAGGAATGTATTATAGGTGCAAATATTCAAGATGTATTAATGTTAATGTTACCCAAAGCTCAATCGGCGATGGAAGAGGTATTAAAAAGTTATACAATGGCAGATATTGTTGCAGGTATATTAGAAAAAAAGTTGAATTGAAAGATTCAATTTTTTTTAGAACCATTGTAACTGGAATTGTTACAGTTACAATGGCGGTTGTGTTAATGCAAGATATTCAAGCATAAATAAATGAAATTCATGTGTATGCAAGCAAGTAGAAATTTATCGGATTGCTATATCTAAAATTATCTAGATAGTAAATCAGCATAGTGCAATAAAAGAAAAAATAAATGTAAGAGGAAGGAAAACTAACATGAAAACATTATTTGATAAAACAGTTATTAATAGTATGGAAATTAAAAATCGCTTTATTCGTTCAGCGACACAGGAACTTATGGCTCATGAGGATGGTCACTTAAATGATAGGCTGTATGAACTGTATGAAAATCTTGCTAAGGGAGGTGTTGGTTTAATTATTACAAGTGGTGCTTATATTACAGCAGATTCTAAATCCATGCCTGGACAAATTGGTTTCTACAACGATAATTTTATAGAGGAATACCAAAAACTTACAGATACAATTCATGGCCATGAAAGTAAAGTATTGCTTCAGGTCAGCTATGGTACTAAAAATGGTCAAAATCTAAAACCAGATGATGTTTCTTTGGAAGATATAGAAGCAATCATTTCTGCATTTGGAGATACAGCAGCTAGAGCTGAGAAAGCTGGTTTCGACGGAGTAGAGATTCACGCTGCACATGGATTCTTTCTGAGCCAATTTTTGAGTAGTAGAACAAATATGAGAACCGATCAATATGGAGGAACTCTTGAAAATAATGCAAGGATAATTATTGAAATATATAATGCCATAAGAAGTAGAACAAGTAAAGATTTCGTTGTGTTTTTAAAAGTTAATAGTTTCGATGAAATTGATAGCGAAAAAGCTTTTGAGAGTTGCCAATATATCTGTAGTCAACTTTCTGATTCTGGAATCGATGGGATAGAAATAAGTGGTGAGGGTGAAGCTTCAGATTATAAGGAATCTATATACAGGGATTATGCAGCTAAAATTTCTGCATTAAATAATAATATCCCGATAATTTTGGTGTGCAAAAACAGAACACCTGACACTATGGTGCAGATACTAAATTCAACAGGGGTAGAATATTTTGCTTTATCAAGACCATTAATTCGCCAACCGGATTTAGTAAATCTTTGGATGAAGGATTTAAATGAAGTACCAAAATGTATATCATGTTCAAAATGTATGCAATCAAATGGAACATCATGCATTTTTAACAAAGATTGATTTATCATAAACATTTGTTAAAGATAAATAAATGTTTATGATTCAATTGTTACAATATCTGTATTTGTAAAGACATTAGAGTAAATAATTAAGTAAAACTAAAATTTAAGGAGCGATGAAAAATGGATTTTTTAGAATTAGCGAAAAAAAGATACTCAGCTCGTAAGTATGACGGGAAAAAAGTTGAAGATGATAAGTTGGAAAAAATATTGGAAGCTGCAAGAGTTGCACCTTCTGGAAGTAACAAACAACCTGTTAAATTACTTGTATTAAAAGATGAAGAGGAATTAGAAAAAGTTTCAAAGGCGGCACGAATCTACGGGGCACCACTTATTATAGTCGCATGCGGTGACCACAATATTGCAGGAGTTATATCTTTTAACAACAAAAGTGTAGTTGATATTGACACAAGCATTGCAACTGATCATATGATGATGGAAGCAACCTCTCTTGGATTAGACAGTGTTTGGATTTGTAGTTTCGACCCAGAAGTTATCAGACGTGAATTTAATTTGCCTGATCATATTGAACCAATTAATGTTCTGGCAATAGGTTATGCAGTTGGAGAACCGGCTTCTCCAAATCGTCATGATAAAACCCGCAAATCTTTAGATGATCTCATATTATAATTTAAATAACTATAACAAAAACTTCGATAATATTGAGAAGGTTCCAATTGAAAATACATTATCCAAGGAATTCTAGACTTAGATGAACTTTCAGACAAGCTTCTAGATGATCTGCATTTGTAGGAGTAGGATATTCTATAGATGATATTAATAAGTATAAATAATCAATGGTACAAATAAAGTTTAAAGGCAATAAACATTCAAAATCAATGAAGTGCCCCCCAAATGTTAGACATATGATACACTCATATTTAATATTTGGAGGGCACTTCATAATGTTTATTGCCTTTTTCTTAAGCTACGTTATGAGAATCATCATTAGGACTATCAGTATCAATAGCTACTCCAAGTTTAGCTGATATTATAGTATTTAACCTATTAATTGATGAGGATAAGTTATCAATTTGTCTTTCTAAGCGTATTAGCAAATATGCTGCTACAGCTATAGCAAAGCCATTGTTAACCATAAGATTAATTAAATCAGTTACCTGCATATATATCCACCTCCTTTTAATGGATATATGAATGTATATAAACAATTTTAAAATAGTTAATGAAATTATTATATATACGTTGCAAAAATAATTCTTCATCATAATTCTAAAAATATTACAAGAATTTTAGCCGCAATTGTGAATTGTGAAATGTGCATTGTGAATTGCAATATATATAAATAATTAGATATAAAATAAATTATTGAGTTTCACGCAGCTGATGGATACAACAAATAGTGAGAAGAAATGAGCATTATAGATAACTCAACTATAATCTATACTTATGCGTATGCATCACCGAAATCATAAATATTTTGTTCCGAAAAGCCAAGAACCTTTAACAGCTCATTTTCAAATGTTTTCTACACAAATATATTTATAATTTCTAGTAAAGATATGAACTCAAGTTTTAACAAATTTGTAAATGCATATTATATAATAGGTAAATATTATTAAAAGGAATACTTAGAGCAATAAGAGCTTTTGGTATTCTTTTTTTATTTTTATGAATGTACTAAGCTACTAAGCAATAGGGCGCAAGAATTTTCATAAGGCTTTGTAAAATTTAGAGAGATATTTAAAACAAGCTCAAAACATTTAGTCAATATTCTTATATTCTATTTTCAATAAACGTAGGTTACGTATTGTGATTACATTACATTTGATGGGGGAGGACTTGGGATAATGAAAACAGTTTTGAAATTTGATTAACATGTATATTATTAAAACAGTAAATTATAATTGAGGAAAATATAGTAAAAAATAATAAAAAATTGTAGTATAATAATAGTGCCATAGCACGATTAAATCATAAACTTAACTATTATAGAGAATTAACTTTGCAAATAATAGGTTTTGAAGTAGATCAACTTAAAGAAGGAAATATTGCAACTGAAAATAAACTTAGAGTGTTTAAGTATTGTTTAGATTCATTAATCGTACAGATTCACAAAAGCAACAACTTAAATTTATAAATGAGATTAAATATTGATTATTATAAGTAAGCATCCCATTAATTCATATAATGAGATATGTTGTAAGATTATAATTAGGCTAATACTACGAAGCTGAGATTCGGTATAGTAAATAAAAATGTTCTTTGAGCATTGATTTGAAAACATATTGTGAGGATTAATTAAAAGATAAATTATAATTTGTCGGAGGATATGATGTTATTGTAGCAATTATATCTTTTGGTAGCGTCTCTAGTACTATTCTGCGAAAAACATAGGTACTTTTTTTTCTCTAAGATAGGGTAATTATATCCATCAAATCTAGAAAAGGCGACATTGGTAGCTTTAAGTTTTATGTCATATAAGCTTAGATGAAGTAATTAAGAAAAATCTATGAGGTGATGTTATGAATACAAAGAATTATGTTTTTGATGCAATTGAATATTTAGAAAAACACTTGCTTGAGGGAGTTTCATTAGAACAACTTGCGAAGCAGTTTAATTTTTCTAAATTTCACTATGCGAGATTATTCAAAGCAGTGTTGGGAGAGAATATTGGGGATTATCAAATGAAGCGTAGGCTTACAATTGCAGCGATGAGCTTATTAGAGACAAGAGATAGTATATTGAATATAGCTATAATGTGTGGATATAGTTCTCAGGAAAGTTTTACCCGTATGTTTAAGGCATATTTTGGTATTACACCAAAGGATTATCGTGACAATAAGATTGAATATTTAAATTTATATAAATATTCAATTACACAGGAAGACATCGAGAGGGTGATGTCATATGGAACAGCAACAGAATATCAAATAATACATAAAAATTCTTTTGAGATAACAGGATTATTGTATCATGGGGATAATAAAAAACATGATGTTGCACGTATTTTTAATCAAACTGCTCAAAAAGTGCAATTGGATAAAATATACAATCAAATTGATGGGGTTTACGGATTGGATTTTTGTAAAAATGAAGAAGTGAGGAGTTATGAGTTCGATTTTATCGCTGGAATTGATAGTCGATATTTTAGTCAGATTGACAGGAAAGATGCTCAATTAGTACATAAATATATACCGGAGAATGATTATGCAGTATATTCCTTAACAAATATAATCGAAAAGATACAGATTCAGATACAGAGAAACTGGTTTAGCTTACTTAATGATGAATTGTATGTCCCGTGCGATAATTACGCATATGAGTTTTATCCCAATGGTTTTGTACCTAATCAAAAAAATATTGAGGCATATCTTTTTATTCCGATAACAGCAAGATAGGTCAAAAAATCTTTTACTCGGATTGTTATAATAAAGAAAAGTAAGAGGAGGTAATAATATGACTGAACTTGAAAATTTTATTTTGGAAGGTAGTATCAAAAAATTACTCTTTAAGTTTTCTATTCCTGCCATAAGTGTATTTTTAGCTAATGTATTATATAACATTATTGATGCAATTTTTATAGGTAATCAGCCTAATGGTAGCTTAGGAATTGCAGCTTTAACTATAGTCTTTCCTATTCAACAAATAATACTGGCGCTTTCTCAAATGATTGGAGTTGGAATTGCTTCTATAACTTCTAGAAGTCTTGGAGCTGGAGATAAACTAAGAGCAGAAAAGGCTGTGGGAACCGCATTAACATCCTCTGTTTTATTAGGAATTTTAATTATGGTTATAGGACTGGTTTTCATAAGACCTATGTTATATATCTTTGGTTCCTTGGAAAATATACTACCTTATGCTGTAACATTCTTTATAATTACTTTATATTGCAGTGTTTTTTTCGTTTTTAGTATTGTTGCTAATAGCATCATACAATCAGAAGGACATGCTAATATTGCTATGATAAGTATGATAATAGGGCCTGTAATTAATATTCCATTAGATTATATATTGGTTACAAGACTTCAATATGGTATAAAAGGAGCTGCAATTGCTACAGACATTTCGCAAATAATATGTTTCATATTTTTACTAGTATACATCTGTTTGAATAGCAAAATTTTGGGGGTAAAAGTTAAAAATTTAACAATTAATATAAAATTATTAAAGGAAGCTATTTCCTTAGGATTATCTACGTTTATGACTCAACTGGCTTATGGAATTCTAGCCATAGTATTAAATAATTCATTAAAAATTTATGGAGGATCTGACTTATATGTTTCTGCAATTGGTATATATAATCGTGTATTCGGGTTTATTACCATTACTATGTATGGAATTAGACAAGCTCTTCAGCCTATTATAGGATTTAATTATGGTGCTAAAAAATTCGATAGAGTAAAACAAAGCTTAAAGCTTGCAATTTTAGGATCAGTTGCAATTTCATTGGTATTTTTAGTTATAATTATTAGTTTTACAAATAAAATAGCGGGTGTTTTTACAACTGATAATGAATTAATAGTATTGACGGTTCCTATTTTAAGATTACTGATACTTATGAGTCCTTTAGTAGGTGTTCAAGTAATTGCTTCAAGCTTTTTTCAGTATATTGGCAAACCTAAGCCTGCATTATTTTTATCAATAATGAAACCAGTTTTATTTGTAATACCATTAATGTTAATCATCCCAATATTTCTTAAAGTCACTGGTATTTTTGTATCTGTTCCATTAGCTGATTTTCTTGCTGCAATGATATCTTTTATTTTTATATATCGTGAGATAAAAAAGATGAATAAATTAAACTTAATTGAAGGAGAAAATAAAAATTCACATTCCAAGCTTTGTTGATATTATGGTACTAAGTTTATTGTTGAAGCCCATAATCCATTAATTTGTTTTCTATTTAGTACCGCCTTCATTTACAATGTGATTATGGTAATAATCTATAGCAATATCAACTATGGTGCTGACACATATGTTAATGTCTGGATGAATGCTTTTTAATTTCATTTACAGCTTTAGCAATTAGAAATTCTACTTTTCAGGATGACTTAAAATGTTCTTTGTTAGAGAATGGGATACTAAATAAATGTCAGGGTTGTAGTCTTAGATATATTTGTGATGGAATTGATGAAGTGGTTGATAGCTATGTGGAGGAAACTACTGAGGTTATAAATAATTTTAGTTTTGAATAAAGTGTATATTTAATATTTAAAATTATGGGAATATAATATAAATCACATTGTAATAATAACAGCTCCAAGGATAAAAAAATTAACGTTGGAGCTGTTAGACGTTTAGCTTTAATAATAAAATGAAATATTATTGTGAATTTTTCTTAAAATATTTTTCTTTCTTACAATAGCAGTAGAATAGCACATATTTTTTATATGGGCATAATCCAGAACAGTATAATTTTTAAAGAATACAAAATCTATAAGTTCCTTCTCATCTTTAGTTAAATTTTTTAGAGCTAGTCTTAAGTCTTCATAATCACACATCTCACATAATGAAGTTTCAGGAGAGATTTCTTGCGATGGGATGTCCTTTTCAAAATTATCATGTAAGCTTAGAGCTTTATTGCCTTCAGTAGAGCTTCTAGTTTTAATTCTCTTAATCAAATCATTTATATTATTTTTGATGGCATTGGTAGCATAAGCAACAAATCTATGCTTTTCTAAGTTGTACATAGAGATAGATTTAAAAAGTGATTGATAACACTCCTGAATAATGTCATATGAGTTATATCCATCAATGAAAGTTCTTTTTGAGATATTATAAATTAATGGTCTAAATTCTTCAGCTAATTTTTCCTTTGCTCCTTCATCATTATCCTTGCACCTAGTAACTAAAGTTTCGATATAATTAAAATCCATATAAACCTCCTTCATACATAAGATCTATAAAATTAATGAATTATTTTACATATATTGTGTTTAATGTTAAATTAATCTCTACATATAGTATATATGGTTAAAATCTATATAACGTATATGAAAAACTAAAAAATTAAAGATTATAGAGGAGATGTGTAAAATGAGTAATTTTATAGTAGCTGTAGGTCACACTGCAAGTGGGAACATTGGATGTGGAGTTATTGGAATAGTTATAATTGCGAGGACTGCTATATTAGAGCAAACGAAGCTAATGAAATTACAAAGGCATTGGATGTTGAACTATATGTTGAGATTCATATTAATGCTGGGGGCCAGAGCTTTGCGTTACGGGTCAATCGGAAGTTGCAAATCAATATGCAGCTAAAGTATGTAATGTATTAGTATTAGCAAGTGCTTTGAATTTACCTAACAGAGGCATACAAGGAATTTTATTGTGCTTAATAGAACTGTTATGCCTGCAATTTTAGTTGAGTGTTTGTTTGCTGACAGTGATGACGCAGAAGTTTATAATGATGAAGTTATTGCAAGAGCTATTGTTAGTGGATTAGTTGGAGTAGACAGCTCAGGTAGTGGAGAATGGAAAGTGGGATGGAATCATGATGATGTTGGCTGGTGGTATTGTATAAGCTTGGATAATAAAGCTACTATACATCAAAATATAGTTGGAAAGAGATTGATTGAGAGAGGTATATCTTTGATGATAAAAGATATGCTTTTCAGAATTCCAGGTACCATGATGAAAACATTAATACCTGGTATTACTTAGATGACAGTTGTAAGATGGCTAGAGGGACAAAGGATAAACCTTTGTGGAAGTGGATTGATGATTGGTATGCTTTTGGAGAGGATGGGAAGATGTATAGTGATTGTGTTACTCCTGATGGATATAGCATTAATTCAAGTGGAGACTGGATAAAATAATAGTTGTATAGTAGTACTGTTAAACTAAAAAGGTAATAAAAATCATAAGATGTTATATTTACTACCTTTAGCTTTTGTTTGAAAGCTTTTTAGTAAATTCTATAAAATAAAAAATTAACTCTACAATGTGCAATTTATAAATTATAATTAAGTTAATGCAATTTGGCAAAATTATGCTTAGAGATTTATTGAGATTAGGAGATATTTATAATGAAAATATATGATAGAGATTATTGCCAGCTTACTAAGGAAGAAAATGAAGAGTATATGAAAATGAAAGAAAAAGAAATTATTAAGAGAATAGGAACTCGTGGATTAACGTTTAGAAAAAATTTATTTCATGAATATCCTAAAGCAGCTAGACATTATGAGCATTTATTTCCAAATTATTATCTAGATATTCTTGAGCTAAAAGACATCGACACTTTAAATAGAAAAAGTGAGGATTTTAATGAGTTATTAGCAAATGAATGTAAAGAACAAGATATTTTAAAATTTATTAAAGAAAAGGAAGCATATTTCATAATAGCATCAATTTTAAAACGTAATTATCATTTTGGACATCATGAAGCTTATATAATACCTGAATTTCAACTAGGTACCAATTATAGAGCTGACTATTTATTAATAGGAAGAAGTTCTGGAGGATATGAATTTGTTTTTGTTGAGTTAGAAAGTCCTAAAGGTAATGTAATTAGAAGAGATGGAAATTTAGGAGAGGTATTTAGAAAAGGAATTGAACAGGTGAACGATTGGAGAAGATGGCTTCAAAGAAATTATTCAGCACTAAGAGAAATATATAAAGGACATTTAAAATCAGGGGATCAACTACCACCAGAATTTATAGATTATGATAACTCAAGGATTCATTATGTTGTTATTGCTGGGAGGCGTAATGACTTTAAGGAACTAACATATAATATAAAAAGAGAATATTTACATGACCAGGATATATTATTGCTACATTATGATAATTTGATTGATTTTTCTATAGCTATTGCTGGAGAAGCAACATATTAAAAATAGAAAAACATTTAGTTAAAATGTGATACAATTTATGTATATGAAATGAAAGGTGGAACGAAAATGGCACAACAAAATGATGGAGCTTTAGATTTTGCATCTAAATTGTGGAGCACATGTGATAGATTAAGAAATAATATGGAAAGTGCTGATTATAAGCATATAGTTTTAGGACTTATATTTTTAAAATATATTTCAGATTCATTTGAAGCTAGATATAATGAATTAGAGGAATTTGTTAAAGATCCTAGCAATGATGACTATTATTGTGAAGGTGAAGAAGATAGAGCGGATATACTTGAAGATAAGGATGAATACTCTTCACAAAATATATTTTATGTTCCAGAAGAAGCAAGATTTAGTTACATATTAAAGAATGCAACTCAAACTGATATTGGTAAGATAGTTGATAATGCAATGGAACTCATAGAAAAAGAAAATCCAAAACAATTAAAAGGTGTTTTAAATAGAGTTTATACAAAGGCACCATTAGACCCACATACTTTAGGCGAAGTTGTTAAAACAATTGGGAGCATACAATTATATAATAAAGACGAAGAAATTGATGTTCTAGGAAGAGTATATGAATATTTCTTAGGGAGATTTGCACAACAAGAAGGAAAAGGAGGTGGAGAATTCTTTACTCCAGATTCTGTTGTTAAGCTCCTTGTAGAAATGACAGAACCTTTAAATGGTAGAGTTTATGATGGATGCTGCGGATCAGGCGGTATGTTTGTTCAATCACTTAAGTTTTTAAAAGCACATGAAGGGCAAAGAAAAAATATTTCTATTTATGGTCAAGAATCTAATCCAACAACACTTAAACTTTGTAAGATGAACCTTGCAATTAGAGGATTAAGTGGAGATATTAGATATGGAAATACATATATAGATGATCAACATAAGGACCTTAGGGCTCAATATGTATTGGCTAATCCTCCTTTTAATGACAAACTATGGGGAGCAGATAGAACTAGTAAAGATGCAAGATGGACATATGGAGTAGCACCAGAAAATGATGCAAATTACACATGGCTACAACATTTCTTATACCACCTAGATAGTGAAGGGATTGCAGGAATAGTACTTGCAAATGGTTCGATGACTACATCACAAACTGCAAATGCAGAAATAAGAAAAGGTATGATTGAAAAAGGAAATGTAGTAGATTGTATGGTGGCTTTACCACCACAATTATTTTATACAACAGGTATTCCAGCATGTCTTTGGTTTATGAGAAAAGGTAGAGGAACTAAAAATGAAATCCTATTTATAGATGCTAGAAAAATGGGAACCATGATTGACAGAGTTTTAAGGAAGCTAACAGATGAAGATATAAAGACAATAGCAGATACTTATCATAATTGGAGAAAAGGTGAAAACTACGAAGATGTTCAAGGCTTCTGTGCATCAGTAACTAGAGAAACCATAGCAGAAAATGACTATGTATTAGCTCCAGGAAGATATGTTGGAATTGAAGAAGTTGAAGATGATGGTGAATCATTTGAAGAGAAAATGGAAAGATTAACAACTACTTTATCAGATCAAATTAAGAAGAGCAGAGAGCTTGATGATGAGATTATAAAGCAGCTTGGGGGACTAGGTTATGAGCTATAGTGAATGGAAGATATGCAAATTTGATGATATATGTTTACAAATAACAGATGGATCACATTTGAGTCCTAAATCGGTAGAGTTAGGTATGCCAATGGCATCTGTAAAAGATATGAAAGAATATAATTTTGATATTAATAATTGTAGGAAAATTTCAAAAGAAGATTATTTAAAGCTTGTAAAAAATAATTGCAAACCTAACATTAATGATGTTTTATTAGCTAAAGATGGAAATACTTATTTAGATTCTTCTTTTGTTATGACTAAAGAAGAAGATATAGTAATATTGTCATCTATAGCTATTTTAAGACCTAATATCAATATGGTATTACCTGAATATTTAAATTATTTCTTAAAAGACAAAAGGAATAAACAATACATTAAAGATAATTTTGGATCAGGGTCTGCAATACCAAGAATAGTTTTAAGAGATATAAAAAAAATACCTATTTTGCTTCCAACTTTATACGAACAAAATGATATAGTAAATAAACTTATAGCAATTGATAATAAAATTAAATTAAATAATGAAATGAACAAAACCTTAGAAGAAATGGCACAAGCTATATTTAAATCGTGGTTTGTTGATTTTGTTCCGTTTAAGGATGGAGAGTTTGAAGAAAGTGAATTAGGAATGATACCTAAAGGATGGAAAATTTCCTTATTGAAAGATATTAGTAAAATAACTATGGGGCAATCACCAAGTTCGGAAACATATAACGAGTGTATGGAAGGATTAGCATTTTATCAAGGAGTTAAAGATTTTACAGATAGATTTCCATTAGTAAGCACATACTGTAGAGAACCTAAAAAAGTTGCTATGCCAGGAGAGATATTATTAAGTGTAAGAGCACCTGTGGGAAGAATTAATATATCAATGGAAAAGTGCTGTATTGGACGTGGATGTGCAGCTTTAAGTAGTGAAAAGCATGGAAATGGATTTTTATACTATCTATTAAAAAATATTAGGTGGGATAAATATGAGAGTGGTACAGTGTTTACTTCAATAAAAAAATCAGATATTGAAAACTATAAGGTTATTCTACCTAATGTAGAGGTTATTAAGAAGTTTAATAAGATAATTAACTCTTTAGATAATAGAATATTAAATAATTCTGTTCAAACTAGAGATTTGGAAGAAACTAGAGATATACTATTACCAAAACTTATTTCAGGAGAAATACAAATATAATCGTATATAAAAGTGGGTGAGAAATACATGAGTGAAAATAAATTAGAAGATTATTATGAGAAAGGTTTTGATTTCTTATTTAGAAGTCCTCTTTATGATAAATATAAGGTGAATTTAGATATTGTTTCAAAAACTGAATTGGAAGTTATAAATGAGGGAACAGAAGAAAGTGGACCGGATATAGTACACCATGATGAACATTATGAAAGTGAAAACTTTAAGTTTATTAAAGCCATAATATTCACCAAAATAGAGGTGATTGAATATTGTCCTATGTGTGGAAATAAAGAAATAATATATTTATCAGGCAGAGAGATACCAGAAGAATTAAAAAAGGAACTTATTGAAGTTTATAGCTATATGTGTCCGAATGAAGAATGTGATATTGCATATGATTGTGCATTTGAAAAATTGCAGAAAAGAATTAATTGTTTTAGAGAAAAATGTCTTGATCCAAATGGAAATTTTACAGTAACTGCAAAATGTAGAAAAGGACATGAATTTCAAGCTACTTTTCATGTAACAGATAATTGGGATTTGATTAAGATTGGCCAATATCCATCAAGAATGGAATTTGAAAGATACATAAAAGAATACAGTAAAGTATTAAGTAAAGAAAATAATAGAGAGTTGAATTCAGCAATTGGATTGGCAGCTCATGGTATTGGTGCAGGTGCGTATGTATATTTAAGAAGGGTTTTTGAAAGATTGATTTTTGATATATTTAATAAAGAATATAAAGGTAAGATTGCATTAGAACAGTTTAGTTCTGAAAAGATGGAAGATAAATTAAAGATATTAAATATACACTTTAATGATACCATAAACAAAAAACTTCTTTATGGTATATTGAGCAAGGGAATACATGAACTTGAAGAAGAAGAATGTAGGAAATATTTTAATGTGGTATTACAATCATTATTAATAATATTAGAGGATCAATTCGAGAAGAATGAAAGGATTAAAAGAGAAAAAGAAATAGCAAAATTAATAAATGATGTTCATGGTAAGCTAAAATCAAAATAATATTATATATTTAAGACTTTATATTGCAGAAAATATGGGTTAAAAATATGAAGTATTTACAATTAACATGTAAATTTTAGTTAAAATGATATATAATAACTGTAGGAAAAATTTTTAGTGCTAGAAACTTTCTGGCACTATTTTTATAGAAAACTTTTTATAAAGAATATTGGATTATGTAATTTATTGGTACATTTTTGGAGGACTATATGAAAAAAATAACGCAAGAAGATATTATGAATATGCTAGAACTTGCATATGATGCAACATTAAATGGAATTCCTACTTTAGGTACTGCTGAAGAACTAGGAGATGATTATCTAAGTAAGTCTAAAAATGAAAATGAGGCGATTAATAAATTAATAAATTGGCAAGTTGCAAAATGCACAACATCAGGTTTTATAACAGGACTAGGAGGAATTGTAACTATGCCAATAGCAATACCAGCGAATATAAGTAGTACAATATATGTTCAAACGAGAATGATTGCCTCTATAGCATATATAAAAGGCTATGACATAAGAAGTGATATGGTTAAAACACTTGTATATATGTGTTTATGTGGTAATGCAGGCAAAGATATTGCTAAACAAACAGGTATCAAACTGGGATTGAAAATTACTGAGAGCATGATTAAAAAAATACCTGGGCAAGTACTTAGGGAAATAAATAAAAAAGTTGGATTTAGATTACTAACTAAATTTGGACAAACAGGAGTAATCAATTTAGGGAAAATGATACCAATAGCTGGAGGTTTTGTTGGAGGTGGATTTGATTTAGTTTCAACAAAAATAATAGGCAAAATTGCTAAAGAAACGTTTGTATAAATAGGGGGAATATTAATGGCTATGAATTCTCAATTTGAATCATTAGTAGAGCAAGCTGCAATTAAGTGGTTTAAAGATTTAGGATATGAATATTCTCATGGAAGTCAAATAAATAATCAAGAAAGAAAAGATACTACAGGAGTAGTTTTAAATAAAGTACTTATGGATAGCTTAAAAAGAATTAATCAAAACGTAAAAGAAAGTTGTATTGAAGATGCTTACAGAACTTTAAAGACGTTTAACTATCCTACTATAGAAAATAACAATAAGGATATACACAAGTTAATTAGGGAAGGTGTACGAATTACATATAATGATGATAATGGGGAGGAAATTGGAGAGATTGTAAAAGTAATTGATTATGATGATATAGCAAATAACTCCTTTATAGTTTGCAACCAAGTTACCATAAAAGGTGATCATACACCTAGAATTCCTGATATATTAGTTTATGTTAATGGGCTGCCTGTAGCTATTTTTGAACTAAAGAATCCTTTAGATGATAATGCAACAATTGAGGGTGCATATAGGCAGATTAATCTTTATAAAAAAGATATTCCTGATTTATTTTATTATAATGAAATTTGTGTAATCTCTGATTCAACTGAGAGTAAAGCTGGAACCTTGTCAGCAAATTATGAGAGATATTCAGCTTGGAAGTCTATAGAGAATGGAAAAATAGAAAAGGACAAGACATCTTTAGAAATTCTTATAAAAGGAATGTTTCAAAAAGAAAGATTACTTGATATTATAAAATATTTTATTACCTTTGAAGATAGCAGCGTTGTAATTAAAAAGAAGAAAAAAAGCAAGAAAACTACTGATGATAAAGAAGAAAAGAAGAAAATACTAATAAAAAAGATGGCAATGTATCATCAATATTATGGAGTTAATGATGCTATAAGGGAAACTTTAAGGGCAACTGGAATTAATGGAGATAAGAAGATAGGTACTTACTGGCATACACAAGGTTCTGGTAAGAGTTTATCTATGGTTTTCTATACAGGTAAAGTTAGGCAGGAAAAAGCTTTAGAAAATCCAACAATAGTAGTTATTACTGATAGAAATGATTTAGATGATCAATTATATGAAACTTTTTGTAAGGCTAATGATTTAATAGCTTATCCAGTACAAGTTGAAAGTGTTGAGGATTTAAGAGATCAAATTGGAGATTTAGCAGCAGGTGGAATTATTTTTACTACTATTCAAAAATTTCAAACTGATAAAAGTGATGTAGAGGGATTAGATGTAAATAAGAAGATTAAAAAATCAATTACTAGTGGTGGCGAATATCCTCTTTTATCTGATCGAAATAATATTATTGTAATGTGTGATGAAGCACATAGAAGTAATTATGATTTCTTAGATGGATTTGCAAAAAATATAAGACAAGGTTTACCTAATGCGAGCTTTATTGGATTTACAGGAACACCAATAGATTTTGAAGATAAATCTACACTTCAAGTATTTGGTGATTATATCTCAGTTTATGATATGAAGCAAGCTGTTGAAGATAAGGCAACTGTTCCTATTTTTTATGAATCCAGGGTAGTTAAACTTGAACTAGAAAATGATGAAATAGATTTAGATTTTGAAGAAGTAACTGAGAGTGAAGAGGATTCTGTAAAGAGTAAATTAAAATCTAAATGGGCAGCATTAGAAGCATTAGCTGGTACAGATGAAAGACTAGATGAAGTAGCAGAAGCTATAGTAAATCATTTTGAAAAAAGATTAGAAACATTAGATGGTAAGGGCATGATAGTCTGCATGAGTAGAAGAATCTGCGTTGATCTTTATGAAAAACTTAGAAATCTTAGACCAGAGTGGCACTCAGATAAGATTGATGAGGGTGTTGTTAAAATAATCATGTCAGGAAATGTATCAAGGGACCCTGATAGCTTTGAACCTCATATTTTAACAAAAACACAAATGAAAGAAATTGAAACTAGAATGAAAGATCCAGATGATCCTTTAAAGCTTGTCATAGTAAGAGATATGTGGCTTACAGGATTTGATTCTCCATCTATTCATACAATGTATATAGATAAACCTATGAAGGGACACAATTTAATGCAGACTATTGCTAGAGTTAATAGAGTATTTAAAGATAAGCCGGCAGGACTTGTAGTTGATTTTATAGGTATAGCAGAAGATTTGAAAAATGCATTATCTCATTATACAAAAAGTACTGGTGGAAATGAAGTTGCAACATTCCCGATAAATGAAGCATTAAGAATAATGAAAGAAAAACATGATATATGTAAATCATTCTTTCATGGATTTTTAATATTAAATTGGGAAAATCAAGAGCCAGATAAAAAATTGACTTTACTGCAAAAAGGAATGGAAATTATAAATACTTCAGAAGAAGTTAAAAATAGATTCTTAAAACATAGTGCTGAATTAAATAAAGCATATGCACTAATAGCTCATGATGAGAGAAGCAATGAATTTAGAAGTGATATAGCATTTATATTAGCAGTAAGAAGTAATGTAGCTAAATATACTCCACCAAAAGGAAAGAAAATGGAGGAGCTTGATACAGCTATAAAGCAAATAGTATCAGAAGGTGTTGCAGCCGCAGGTAAACCAATAGATATATTTGCAGAGGCAGGATTAAAAACGCCAGACTTATCAATATTAAGCGAAGAATTTTTAGATAAAATGAGTGGAAAAGAAAATGAAAATCTTCAAATAGAATTACTAAGAAAATTATTAAATGATGAAATAAAAGCCAATCAAAGAAAGAATGAAGTTAAATATAAATCATTTAAGGACATGCTTGAAAATATGATTAAGCAATATCACAACAGAGCACTTACATCAGCTCAAATAATTAAAAATTTAGTAGATATGGCCAATGAAATGCAAAAGGAAGATAGCAGAGCATCTGAACTAGATATGACAGAAGAAGAAATAGCATTTTATGATATAGTAAAACAAGGGCATGAAGCTACTTTAGAAGATGAAAAAACTAGAGAAATAGCAAAAGAATTAGTTAGAATAATAAGAGAAAAAACACAAAATGCAGTTGATTGGACTAACAAAGAAGATGTTCAGGCCAACATAAGATCAACAGTTAAGAGACTTCTCAAAAGAAAAGGAATTAAAGATCCGGATGATCTTGATGATACTGTGAATGTTATATTGAAACAGGCTATTAATTTGTTTGATAATGGGATTGCTTAATAATATTCACATATTAGTAAACAGAATAAAGAGACTTTAATGGAGAAAATTTATGGAGCAAGGAATAACCTTGAAAAAGATGAATGAACCAGAGGTAATGGAATTAATAAGTAAGTCGAAAGGATTTTATAATACATTTTTAAGAGCTAATGATAATATAAAAAAATTATTTATACAACTTGCATGTGAAAGTTCAATTTTTTCATGTAATGATAATGGATATGTTAAAGAAATGGTTGAAACAGGATATAGACTTGCTAAACGTTATATTAGAGGTAGAAGAATACAAAATTACTGTATGTTTACTATTTCCTCTGAACAAAAGGTCATAATTGATGTTAGAACGGATGGTCTTGAAATTAAGTCGGAAATTATAAACTTGATGAATAGAGGAAATTGTTTTAGCGGGGGATTTGAATGGTATAGATTTTCCATAAAAAGTGAAAGTGAATTAGTGGAAGCACTTAAGTTAATTGAACTTTGTTATAAAAATTAGTAGCAAATAATTAAGCTAAATTGCTGTTGATGAGAAAATTGAACAATTAATTAAGAATAATAAAAGTTAAGAATCTTAATCGATATGTTTGCATAAAAGAAGGAGAGAATTATTATGGCGATTAATCCAATTCCTATAAACATTGAAAGTATTTTCGGAAGTAGGAAATATTATATAGATTTCTACCAAAGAGAGTATAAATGGAACGATGAACAACAGTCTTATAAACCAATAAAATCATTATTAGATGATATATTTTATAGATTTGAGCTTAATTATAAGAAAGATAGTGATATTAGCGAAGAGGTTATATCAAAATATGATTGGTATTATTTAAATTCTTTTATGACTAATACGGTTGGAGGAAATACATTTGTAGTTGATGGACAGCAAAGATTAACAACGTTAACTATTTTATCTATTGCTCTGCTTAAAATTGGTGAAAAACTTGGGGCAAATAAAGGGAAGCTTACTTACATTGAAAAAAAGGTATGTGATTATGATGCAGAAGGAAATTATGTTTTTTGGATGGGATTTACTGATAGAGAAAAAGCTTTAAAAGCTATTTTTGAAAATGATACTGAAGAGTTTATAAAATCAGTTGAGGGTAGTGGTATTGCTGAGAAAAATATTTATGCAGCTTATGAAGTTATCTACCAATATATTGAAGGTAAGCTTGCAGATTTGCATATTTTTGATGCTTTTAGATTGTACCTATATAAAAGAGTAATGTTAATACAAATTGATGTTGATGATGCTAAAGATGTTGCTATGGCTTTTGAGGTTATAAATGATAGGGGAATTCCTTTAAAAGCTTATGAGATCTTAAAGGGGAAAATATTAGGGGTAATTGATAAATCAGAAATTGATCCTTATGTTATGGCATGGGAGAAGTCTATAAATAAAATTTCAGATGATTTTGGTGATGAATATGTTGATGACTTTTTAGGGACTTATTTTCAAAGCAAGTATACAGAAACTAATCAAAATTATAGAGATCTAAGCGAAACTAGGTATCATAAAAGTATTTATTTAGAAGAATATGATAAAAGAATAGGATTTAAACATAGCAATAATGCGGATAAATCCTATATAAACAACGTTAAGAATTTTGTTAAAAATACAGTACCATTTTATAGTGATTTGTATATTAAAATTTTAGGAGATTGCTATACATGTACTGATAAAGGGAATGAGTATGTATGGTTTAATGATATAAATGACCAGGAAGCACAATTCTATTTAATCATGGCAGCAATTGATTATAATGATGTTTATTACAACGAAAAATACACACTAGTATCAAAATTATTTGATAAATTTTATACTATACTAAATTTAACTGGTTCATATAGATCTAGTGAATTTGCAGCAAAGATTATTGAGTTAGGAATTGCTATTAGAAATAAATCATTAATAGAAATAGAAGAAGTGTTTAACAATAGTTTAATTGAAATTATAAATAAAATACACGGTAGAAATGATATAACAGATCCTTTTAAATATGAACTTTTTAGTAACATTGGTTATAGAGATTTAGGAAAAAGATTTATGAGATATTTTTTTGCGAGAATTGACAAATTTATTGCTAATGAATGTCAGTTAAGTACTGGAAGTTATTATAGCTTAATAAGTCAAGCTAAGGGTAAAGATGTTTATCATATAGATCATATACTTGCAAATGATGAAAAAAGACAAAATTTATCTCTATTTAAGGATGAAGAAGAATATATTAACCAAAGAAATAGATTAGGAGGTCTAGTGTTGTTAAAAGGTAAAGATAATCAGTCATCAGGAAATGAAGTTTATAAGGAAAAACTTAAAACTTATGTTGGAAATGGTACCCTATTTGCTCAAACACTTTTAAAAGATTTTAAGCATAAAAATAAAGGATTTGAAAATTTTTGTATTAAATATAATTTGGATTTTAAAACTTATGATATTTATGATAAAGTCGCTATTGAGGAAAGGCAAAAACTTTTACATAGTTTGGTGAAAATAATTTGGGAATAATATTAAAATAAGATGAAAATATAAAGAAATACTGTATTCAAATATTGAGAATATAGAGTTATTATAAGTATATTTTGATAATATGGAGTGAATTTTTTATGAGATATGCACTATTATATTCTTGCAATGGATATAAAGATGATAAATACGAAGAATTAAAATGGCCAGAAAATGATATTGAAGAATTATCAGATATTTTAATTAATGATTATGATTTTAATAGAGAAAGTGTACAAGATGAAAACCTAAATATTTATAATACAAAGAAGCCAAATGATATTTTTGAGGATATAAATCGCATAATTAGTGAAAGTGAAGAAGGAGATACTATAGTATTTTATTTTTCTGGTCATGGAGATATTGAGAATGGCGATTCATATATAGTACTACCTAATACAGATAATAGAGATTTAAGGGGTACAGCATTACTAATAGATGATTTAGTGAATTTGTTAAGTGTAAATAACAGAATGAATATAATTTTAGTAGATACTTGCCACTCTGGACAACCTGGATTATTAAAGAAAGATTATGATTCAAATATTATTTTGAAAGAAGGTACAGGCACGTTTGTATTAGCAGCTTGTGATCAAAATGAAATTAGTAATGAGGATGATAACTTAAAACATGGAGTTTTTACATATAATTTATTAGAATCTTTAAGGGAATTTAAAGTAGATGACAATGTATATCCAGAAATACTAAAATTGAAAGTAACTGAGAAAGTAGAAAAGTGGATAAGTAAAGAGGGGAAAAAACAAAATGTTATTATGTCATGTTTTATAAAAGGAAATGCATCTATAGGTGTGAGAAAAAAGGGATTTAATAAGAATGATATTTTTGAAGTTATCAATAATACTAAGTTTTTAAATAAAAAACATGTGCTGAAAAATATGAGTAAATTTATTGGAGATAGGATTAAAATAGGAACAATTAAATATAATAATGATGATTATGATGCGGAGAATAACAATTTTTATTTTAAATTAGATGATAATAATTTGATAAATACATTGAAAAGCAAAGTAGAGGATTGTGTAAGGTTTCAGAACAATTTTTTATATTTCAAGACATCTGAATCTTTGGCATGTAAATTATATGAAGATCAAAGGGAAATAGATCTTTATGGAAAAATAAATATAGATGAAGATTTTATAATATTTGATGATTTAGAATTAAATGATAAGCAAGGTCATACATTTGACATAGGTGGAATTTGTAATTCAAATGGAAAGGCTGCTTATCAATCAGAAGAAAAAATATTAGATTTTGAGTATATAGATGATGACAATATAATAATAGTGAATGAAAATAAAATTAAGTTTTATAATTTAAAAGACAAATCTATAAAGGAAAAAAGTATTTTTATAGATGAAGAAATATATATGAGTGCAAAAATATATAGAGCAAAAGATGGTATATTTATAATCGGAATTTTATACAACAAAGTAACAAAAGATGAAATTAGACAAATACATAAAATTAATAATGAAGAAATTAAAAAGATAAATACCTGTGAGAGTACTATTAAGGTTATGGATTTATTTGATATTGCTAGTGATAATGCTAGATTGGCATATTATTGTAAAGGAAATGAAGAACGTTTGCTTTGGTCTAGTTATGGATATAAAGATTTGGAAAGTGGTACAGGTAATTGGAAACAATTTGCAGAGTGTCAGGATATTAAGATCAATTTTGATGGTAGATATATAATGCTTTATTCAGAAAAATATTTATTCATAAAAGATGAAAATACGAATAATAAATTTTCGTTAAAAAAAAGCATACAATATGCAAACTGGATTGATAGAGAGAGAATAGTTGTTTTTTTTGAAAATAATGAAGGCAAAATAATAAATATTGAAACTAAGGAAGAAGCGAACATAAAGAGTAATTTATATAATATTAAGTGTGTTAGATTTATTCCTAATAACAACATTTTATGTATAAGTGGAATTTTACAATTGAAAGGCGAGACTAAACATTATATAGAGCTTATTACAATTAAGGGATTACATAAAACAATTTTTTTGTATGGACACAATGATTATAATCTAAAGATATCACCTAAAGGAAAAAATATTGCATCAATAAATGATAAGTCAGTAATTGTTTGGAACAATTTAAGTCCAGAGATCTTAGAGATTAAATAATATTTATAAATAATTCTATTAGCGGTTGATAGCGCTTAACTTGAGAAATGGTCGGAAGAACTAAAAATTCCACCCTTCTTCCGACCATCAACAAGATATGTTATATTATTTTAAAATACAATATGTAAAGATACGATACTTTTACTATAAGGTTTGATTTATTTTCAATGATAAATAGATACAATAAAATACTCTAAGTTATAATTTAATAAAACAATTCAACACACTCCTCACGTTGAAACTGTGATCCAAAATGAGATGTGTTTTGTGATATTTAAAATTATGTATTTTAATGATAGAAATATAATTTGCTTATATTCTGTAAGTGAAATTTCTATTAGCTTTCCCTTAAGGGAAAAAACAAAATAAAATACAGCAAATTATGATTAAATATAATAGTAATCTAGATAGGCTAAACAGCAATGTTTCAAAGTATTATAAGATACAATAAAATATGATTTAGTACAAGCTGACTCTAATATAGAACTCGGCTATCAATTTAGCACTCTAAATTCAGGAGGAATAAATTAAAAGACGCCTACTTTCTTCATCTTGAAATACATATCATAAGAAAGTCCATAATCCCCTCTAACAAAAGTAAGAAGAGAAGACTTAGCAGCAGGAGCAAGCCCATGAAGTTCCCACAGCTCTACAGTTTTCTTTTCAACATTAATCATTTTAGCAAACTCTTTTTTCTATATTACGAATTAGTCTCTGTTCTAGAATCTTTGCCCACAGTCTTTGCAGGTATATGTTTACATAGCTCAATAGTCAGATTTAAGAAAGCCAAAAGAGTATTTAGCAAAGCATCTAATCACAAACTTATAAAAACTTATTAACATAATAAAACCATGAATTAATCTATTTAAGTAAAGGTAATAAACATCTAATTTTAATGTTTATTACCTTTTTTAGGTGTTATTTAAATTATTGCCTCCTAACACATTAAGATATAAATATTAATAACTTTGGTATATAATTATAAAGGAATTTAGACATATGAGAAAACAATTAACTATGTTGCAAAATATAGATAAACAAATTAAGAATTCAACTTACTAGATGAAGAGATTTACAAAGTTACTAAAACTTTAAGTTTATGATTTCGGTAAGTTATTACACAAAGTTAGATATCTATAATAGTTTTGTTTTTGATTGTAACTTAAGAGAATAGGAGCAATATTTAATGAATATAAGCGATTTAATTATATATAATAAAACAATGCCTAAAAGAGAAGCAGCTTACGTTGATTATCCAAGTAATTTAGCAGAAGAATTATGTGAGTATTTATCTCAAAATGGGATTGATAAGCTGTATAGTCATCAAGCAGAAATGTTTGAAAAAGCAATGGATAGGAATAACATTGTAATAACAACATCTACAGCAAGTGGAAAAACTCTCAGCTTTTTGCTGCCAGTTATTCAAGAAATTTTATCAAATCCTTTGGCTAGAGCAATTTTTATATATCCTACAAAGGCTCTTGCAAGTGATCAGTATCGTGCAATTTTGCCTTACTTAGAATACTTTGGGTCTAACAGGATTTCAGCAGGAATTTATGATGGGGATACTCCTGTAAATGAACGAAGCAGGATTAGAAAAAATGCTAATATTATTTTAACTAATCCTGAAATGATAAATGCTGCATTTTTACCGAATCACAGTAAGTTTGGTTTTGATTTTATCTTTTCTAATTTAAAATACATCGTAATTGATGAACTTCATACTTATAGAGGTGCTTTTGGTTCACATCTTGCAAATGTATTTAGAAGACTTGGCAGGGTTTGCAGATATTATAATTCCTCTCCTCAGTATTTATGCAGTTCAGCAACTATAGCAAATCCAGTTGAACTTGCAGAAGAAATCTGTGGACATAAATTTCTAGAGGTTTGCATAGATGGTTCACCAGCTCCAAAGAAAAATTATAGGCTTGTGCAGCCACCAAAGATTATGGGCCATGACAAAAAATATTATGGGCAGGTGCAATCAACTTCAGTAGCTGCTGATTTAATACCTGACTTAGTGGAAAATGATAATAGCTTTATTGCTTTTGCAAAATCAAGAAGAAATGTTGAAGTTGTATTAAAGGAAGCAAGAGATAAACTAGAAACGGAAAACTTTTTTGGAGCTTCTTTAAAAGACAAGATATCTGGATACAGGGGAGGATATACTCCACTTGAGCGTAAAGAAATTGAAAATAAAATGATTACTGGAGTTCTGCGAGGGTTAGTATCAACAAATGCTTTAGAGCTTGGAATAGATATTGGTAAAATTGATACAACAGTAATTGTAGGATACCCAGGAACTAGAGCGTCTTTTTGGCAGCAGAGTGGGAGAGCAGGTAGAAACGGAAAAGAAAGTACTAATTATTTAATCCTTGATAATCTGCCTTTTGATCAGTACATAGCAATTAATCCAGATTGGCTTTTTGAAAGTGGAAGTGAAAATGCAGTTATAGATAAGAATAACCTTTTGATAGAACTTGCACATATACGTGCAGCAGCTGCTGAAATACCATTAACTTTAGATGATATTTCAATTTTTCCAGATTTAGGTGAAACAATTCCTGTTTTAATAAGAGCAAGTGAATTAACAAATCAAAGTGGAAAGTTTGCATGGTGTGGTAATTCATTTCCAGCAGGAGATTTTAGCTTAAGAAATATTGATAAAGCAAGGTATAAACTTATAAATAAGGATAACAATAAAGAAATTACAGAAATGGATGAAATGCAGGCTTTTCGTGAAATTCATAATGGAGCAATTTATATGCATGATGGAGTTCAATATCAGGTTGTAAAGCTTGACTTAGAAAGTAGAACTGCTTTTGCCATTCCCTTTAATGGAAATTACTATACAATGCCAGGAGGCACAACAAATATAAGGATAATTCAAGGCAGCAAGGATATGGAATATGAGCGTACTAAAGTGACTTTTGGAGATGTAAATGTTGATGAAATAGTTTATATGTATAAAAAGCTGCAATTTCATAATCATCAAAATTTAGGCTTTGAACAGTTAGAAAAACCATTATCAAAGGATTATGATACAGAAAGCACTTGGATAAAGATTCCTAACAATGTTGTTACAGTATATAGAAGGCTCCTTCAGGAAAGTCAAAATGGAGGCTTTATAAGAAATAATCATTTTGAAGGTGTATGTTACGCAATTAAAAATGCAGCGATGATGGCAACCATGACAGAACAGGAAGACATAGGTGTTGTAATGTCTAACAATGCAATAGAAATAAGTCAAAATTATGATAGCGAAGTTTATATGTTTATTTATGATAAATACGTAGGTGGACTTGGTTATTCTGAGAAAGTATTTGACTTAACTGCAAAGATTATTGAAAATGCAATCAAGATGGTAGGCGGATGTACATGTGATAATGGCTGCGCTGCATGTATTGGAGATTATCAATTAAATAAAGCTATGGTTCTTTGGGGGCTTAAGAATTTATTAGAGGAAATAGAGGCACCAAAGGATATTAAGTTAGCACAATATGCTCCAGCAACTTTTATCAAGAAAGCATTTAAGTTTAATGAATTACAGGAAAAATGGAAAGAATTCTGTGAGTATATGCAGGAAAATGGAGATGCCTTTGCAAAATTTTTAAGTACAATCCCTAAGGTTGAAATAGATAATCGTACTTTAATTTTAGTTTTAAATAATGCTTTTTATAGAGAATGGGTAATGGAAGAAAGTAATAAAAAGAGCATAATAAATATTATTTCTTTCCATACAGATGCTCCAATGGGGATTGAATTAAGTGTCAGACTTGAAGAGATAGATGAAGATAGAAATAATGTAAAAAGTAAATTACAAAGAAGATATGAAGATCTTACAGAATAATAGCTTTAAATATAAAGATCTATAGATAACCAGCTTATAACCTAAACTTATGTGTATAGCAACCGAAATTTGATACATATTGGTTCCAGTGGACTATGAAAATTTCGCTGGAAAGTGCTAAATGGCAGGTTGCCGCCACTTCTGCATGTTCCAAATGCAAGATTATGACAAGCAGCAAGTGGAACAACCTACCACTAAGCACTTTCATCAGCTCATTTTCAAATGCCACTTTCACAAATATGTATCAGATTTCTCTGTATGATAGACGTTTAAGTTTGGTAAATATTAAATAAATTTACTGTTATAAGTTGAACTAATAATTGGTTTATCTATAAATATATTAGTCTTAGAAGTATTAGTAAATGAAAATATATTTAGAAAGGAGAAGGTTATGATTACTTATGATTTTTATAACCAGTATCTCTTATGAACTATGAGAAAGAATTAGAAAGACTAAATGAATATCAAAGAGAAGCAGTACTTGATGAAAGTGATGCATGTGTTGTAAATGCAAATGTTGGAAGTGGAAAAACAACAGTTTTGATTTCAAAAATCGTGTATCTTCATTATGCAAAAAATATCAGTTATAAGGATATGATTGTATTAACTTTTACTAATAAAGCTGCAAATGAAATTAAAGAAAGATTAATGGTTTCGGATGAGAGTATAAAATCAGAGGAATTAGAGGGTTTTGGAACCTTTCATAGTGTAGCGCTTCATTTACTTAAAGAAGTATTGCCAATTGAAAAAATAAGATATGAAAAAGATTTTTTAGTAATAGAGCCAGATGAGGAATTAGACATTGCCTTGCAGATAATCCAAGAAGAAAAGCTCAAAATTAAATATAAGAACCGTTTAAAAAAGAGACTTGAGCAAGCTATGGTTATTGAGAAGGAAGAGGAAAAAGTTTCGCATTATGATGATGATATATTTAAGCTTGCAGAGCTGCTAAAGGAAGAGAAGATAAAACAAAATAAGATGTCTTTTTCAGATATATTGCAAAATGCAAATTTATTATTAGGTGAGCATAAAATAGAACCAAAATGGATTATTATTGATGAGGTTCAAGACAGCGATAAAATACAGCTTGATTTTATTGATAAATTAAAAGGTGAAAATACTAAATTATTTGCAGTTGGTGATCCAAATCAGGTTATTTACAGCTGGCGTGGAAGTTCCTTAAATGTGGTTTATACCTTAAAGCATAAGTATAATGCAAAGGAGCTTTCCCTTCCAATAAATTATCGTTCAAGTAATGCTATTTTAGAAGCTGCAAGGTGCTTTCAGCAAAATGGAAGCCGATTAATGGGAGCTAGAGAAACTGAAAATAAAATCATAGTTAAAAATCATTATAATCCTTTTAATGAAGCATGTTATTTGGTAGATAAGATCAAGGAAATACATAAATCAGGTGTGCCTTATAAGGAGATTGCAATTTTTTATAGACTGCAAAACCAGTCTCAGGTTTTTGAAGACGTATTTTCAAAAAATGATATTCCTTTTGAAGTATCAATGAAGAAAACCATAAGTGACAGTCCAGTGTTAAATTGGATCATTAAACTATTTCGTTTTTGCGTAAATCCTAATGATTTTTCCTCTGCAATTTATGTTCTTAGCAATAAAGAATATGGAGAGAAAATGACAGAAAAGACTGCAAGGAAAATAGTTAAAGAGCAGAACATAATTAAATCAGAACTACTAGAAAAGATGCATGAATTTTTAAATAAATGTTCTGAAATTAAGATAGCAGAAGAAATTTATAATTATTTTGAATTTGATAAATATATAAAGCCAACTTCAGCTACATATATAGATGATAAAGAAGCTATAAATGCGTTGCTTCATATAATCATAGAATATGTGAAAGAAAAACAAATGATATTTTTAGATGGACTTAGAGAGTTTATAAATTCATCAGCTTTATATGGGGTAAATATTTTAAAGAAGGATATAAATAGCGATATAGATTCTGTTAAGCTTATGACCTTACATGCCTCTAAAGGTTTAGAGTTTTCTTATGTGTTTATTACAGGAGTTAATTATGGACTAATTCCACTTCATACAAGGGATATGGAGGAAGAAGAGGAACAAAGATTATTTTTTGTTGGAATTACAAGAGCAAAAGATTACTTAGAGCTGTCTTATTATACAAATCCAGATTATCATAAGGCAGCGCCTGGAGAAAGTAGATATATTCATATGATTCCAGAAAAATTAATCCAAAATGATAAGGTTAAAAATAATAATGTAAATCTTCAAGAACTTAAAAAACAAATTCAAGAGGCAAAGGCACAGGGAAAGAAAGAAGAAGCTTCGGTTACTGAAGAGGTGGAATTACCAGTAGTTGAAGAAATAAATGAAACATCAATTAAACAAGTAAGCCACAAGAAATACGGAACAGGAAAAGTCCTAAAAGAAGATGATATGATGATTGAAGTGGAATTTGAGAATTATGGAGTAAAAGAATTTATAAAAGCCTTTAGCGAACTAGAATTTTTGTAGATATTTTTCTTATATAGGTAATGTGCAAAAGATAATTAGTAAATAAAAACAACATTTTAAAGATAATAAACTAATTAATGAAGTAATTTGAACAAATGAAGATATAGGAGGAACAAAAATGATTATATATATATTTAGTTTTATAATTGTATTATGCGTTGTTATTACAGCGTTTATAAAATTAAACCCAGCTTTCGGCGGAAAGCCTACAAAAGAACAACAAGAATTTTATAAGAATTTAGATAATTATGTTAATGGAAAATTTGTTAATGAAACTCCAACGGGTTTGGGCATGAGTGCTTCAGATATTTTATCAATGCTTAAAGATTCGATTACAGGCGCTGAAAATCGAAAGCCTCATGGTGAAATTCCTGTGGAATCAATTGATTGGGAAAAGATCAAAAGTGAAAAAGATAGTTTGACTTGGCTTGGTCACTCATCCTTTTTACTTAGCATCGATAATAAAAAACTGCTGATAGACCCAATTTTAAGTACCATTGCATCACCAGTTTCATTTGCGGGAAGTAAAAAATATAAATATAGTGAAAATATTTTGGATATTATTGATAAAATTCCACCTATTGATGCAATCTTTATATCACATGACCATTATGATCATTTAGATTATAAATCTATTGTAAAACTAAGCAGTAAAGTATCACATTTCTTTGTTCCTCTAGGAGTAAGTTCTCATTTAATGCGATGGGGTATTTCTAAGGAGAAAATTACAGAGCTTAATTGGTGGGATGAAATGAATTATCAAGGTTTAACAATTGCATTAACACCATCAAGACATTTTTCAAAAAGAGGAATATTTGGCTCAGATGCAACTCTATGGGGAGGATATGCAATTATCGGAAAAAACATAAATTTATATTATAGTGGTGATGGAGGATATGATTCACATTTTAAAAAAATAGGAGAAAAATATGGTCCTTTTGATATTACTTTGATTGAGGGAGCTCAATATGACAGACGTTGGTTTTGGGCGCATATGAAACCAGAAGAAGCCGTTCATGCTCAATTAGATGTAAATGGTAGGAATATGATGTTAATGCATTGGAGTGCATTTACCTTGGCCTATCATGGTTGGAAAGAACCAATAGAACGAGCCTTAAAGGAGGCCAAAAAGTCAGAGATTAGTTTAATAGCCCCTAAAATCGGCAAAACAGTGCTATTAGATTCAAATATAAATGTTCCGTTTTCTTCATGGTGGGATTTTTAACTAAGAAGATGATATGATGATTGAAGTTGAATTGGAAAGTTATAGAGTAAAAGAAAGGAAGTTCGACTCACATGAGTTTACTGAGTAAGTGTGATTTACACCAAAGCATAGATTGGGGTTCTATACTTATAATGTGATAAAGAGAACTATTTTTTATTTATCGGAAATGATAGTAAGTCAGTTCAAAAATGGTGAGTGTTATTCAGTATTAAGTAGAACGATTACTAATAAAATTCAATAAATGTTTAAAAATTTTCTTAAGTTAATAACAAATTATGTGAATTAGCATACTATAATATTATAAATCAGTTGGTTAAGAATTTATAATAAATAACAAAGGAGAAAAGAAAATGGGATACAAAGATTATGAAATGTATTTAGAATCCGAAGAAGTGGAATTTGATTCTACTAAAAAATGTGGTTGTGAAGATGAAGAAAAAGATAAAAAAGGTTGCTATAAAAGAAATTACCCTACAGGAGCTGCATTAGAAGAAGCTTATCGTGCAGGTCGTAAAGATGGATATAAAGAAGGATACTGTGAAGGCTATGACAAAGGATCAAAGGATGGATGCAAGCAAATAAAAGAAAAAATTGCTGGATGTATAGATAAAATTGAATGTTGTTAATTAATAAATTAGTGATTTATAGATAATTCAAATAAATGAAGATTATATAAAAATAGAATATCTCTTGGAAAATAATATTAAAAGCAGTGGTAGGAGCAATCCGGCTACTGCTTTTTGTTGTTTTAGTTTATCTAATATTAGATAAACTAATTATAAAAGTAATGATAGACATAGGACTTATTTCGATTATTAAATTTAATGAGGCACGGAAAAATAGTTAATATACTAAATTAGTATATTATAATAATTAGTATATTATGATTTCAAAGAAAATGTTCATATTAAAGAAGAATGATTATATATGAATAAATAAAGCACTTTTAAATAGAATAAATAAGTTAAATGGTTGAATAACACTAAACAGAATAAGCACTCTTTTATCGATAACTTAAATTAACCTATAGATAAAAATAGGTTAAAAAATACTAATAGAGAAGATAGAATAGAAATTATGAAGAATTCTTAAGCATTAAAAATTATGTTGTGAGGTAGATTAGCAGTATGATAATATAATCCGTCTTTATACAAATTCTGTGCCCTTTATTTTTTTATATACTCCTCATAAGGAAAAGGAACTATGATTTCTCCATCAACAACATTATAGTTAGTATTTTCTGTGGGGCTTAAATTGTTAACCAAATTCATTCCAACATTATAGAATACTTCTGCTAAAACTTTAGGGTCTTGAATAACAGTACCAGCCATAAAGCCTTTATCAATTAGAGATTTTGCTTCTGGAATTCCATCAATTCCAACGATAGCTATATTTTTTGATTTTTCGCCCTTATTATAGCCATATTTTTGAAGTGCCTCAACTGCCCCTATTGCCATAGCATCATTATTTGAAATTATTGCCTCAATCCTACCATCATATCTAAGAAATAAGGATTCGATAGAATCTTTAGATAAGCTCTTAAGCCAATTAGCATTTACCAATGCTAATTGTTCTGTGTTTATCCCTGAATTACTAATTGTTGAAATAGCATATTTTGTTCTGTCGATTGTGACTGGATCTTTAGCTTGACCATGCAATAGAACATATTGTAAAGTATTATCATTATTTTTATCTAGTGAACTCTTATTAGAATTCCATAGATTAACGAGAATTTTGCCTTGAACAGTCCCAGCTAAATCAGAATTTGCCAGTATAAAAGCAGCTTTATCATAATATTTAGAAACTTTAGACACTACTTTCGGATCTATATCTAAAAAAACTATTGGAAGATTTTTTGATCTAACATTAAAAATAATATCTTCAACGAAGTTTTCACTTGTATCAGCTAAGTTTGCCAAAATTAAATCGAAATCATTTTTAGAAATGGAATCTATTGTCTCATTTTGGAGCGCTATATTGTTTTTTCCATCAAAAAAAGTAAATTTGATTTTATCAGAATTGTCCTTTTGAATGGTTTCTAAGCTTTGTTTAAGTGATGACATAAATGGATCAAACGTATATAATAACACAGCAATATTGGTTGTATTTTTATTATTTAAATTTAGACTATAAAACGTGCTAATTTCAGTGAACTTTACTGTAATATTTATTAACAGTAGCATAGCTAATACTTTCTTTAATATCCACATTATAATCCTCCATCTAGGGTACTCGGTTTAATGGTATACATCACCATCACCAACGCTTACAATTCTGAAATCAGCCTTAAATGGAATTAAATTATATTTTTCATTTCAAAGGCATCTTTCATATTTAGTATGGCATTAAAAATAAATAACATTCCTTAAGAAAACTAATAAAAAAGATAATTAAATTTATAAATTAGGAGTTATTATGGCTGTTGATTTTTTATACTAATTGCGATCATTTCATTTCGACAATTTGCATTATGCAATGATATATTTTATGGCTAAAAACATAGGAATTTAAAGAAAATAGATAATTATATGGGAAAAGTAAAGGGAAAATTTTCTTTACAAAAGAACGCAGTTTCAATATAATATATTAAAGAGAACGTATGTTTGTATAGTTAGTAGATTTTATTTAAGAAATGGAAAAAATATTTGAGCTTAAGTATGATATAGAAGGGTGTAAGTGGATACTATTTAAAATATAATGAAGTTCATTTTTTGCTAATAAATATTGTGATAAAAGGAATGATAATTATGGTAATAAAAGACAAAGAATTAGATATAAATTTAATAAATTCAGTAGAGAAATACTTAAAATTAAATTATAGTGAGCTATATGATAAGAATGATTTAGGTGCAGTATTTGATGAAGCTAAGAAAGATGATGAACTTAAGTTAAAAATATTTAATTCAATAAGAAGATTTATAATGAATTAACTTTTTGATAGTTCATAGATATCAGATAAAATGAATGTGGAGGAATAGAAAATGAAGGATACAGTATATCTTTATGTATTTGATACAATGGCAGACTGGGAAATAGGTTATTTAATCGCTGAAATCAATTCGGGAAGGTACTACAAAAAGGGATTAATGCCGCTAAAAGTAGTGACTGTAGGAATTACCAAGGCCCCTATTACTACAATGGGAGGTCTTACAATATTGCCAGAAATTGAACTTGAGGAGTGTAGTACTCATGATACTGCTGCTTTGATTCTACCTGGTGGGAATACGTGGACAGAAGCAATTCATGCTCCAATTATAAGAATGGCTGAAAAATATTTAGAGAAAGGTATTGTTGTAGGGGCAATTTGTGGTGCTACAATAGGACTTGCTATGGGTGGAGTACTAGATAAACGAGATCATACAAGCAATGACCTAGGGTATCTTAAAATGGTCTGTCCAAACTATGATGGAGAAGTGTATTATAAGCAGGAATGTGTAGTAACTGATGGAAGTTTGATTACTGCTTCTGGAATAGCTCCTCTTGAATTCGCTTTGCATACATTGAAAATTCTAGATGTATTCTCTCCGCAAACACTAGATTATTGGTACAATCTGTATAAAACCCAAGAGTCAAAATATTTCTTTGAGCTTATGAACTCAATTCAATAAAAGGTTGCTTAAAGTGGGTAAGATAGCTACTTTTCACTGCAACAATTGGGAATATAGAGTTAAGAAAAAGTACTTATTGTCATAAAATAAGTACTTTTTTTAAGTGGAAATTATCCATTAATTTATTAATTCATTTGATATTTCAGGACTGTCTTTTACTTTTTATTCATTAGAATTAATCCAACTATACTTAAACATATTCCTAGAGCATTCATAGGGGATAGTTTGGTTTTATAAACGAAAATACCAACTACAATTAATATTATTGTTGAAATTATACTTACAAAAAGAGGAGCAACGGCTATATTCCAGCCACTTCTATAGATATATAAGTATCCTATTTCCAGGCCTAATGCAGATATCCCTAATACATAACTTGCCCAATTTAATTGTTTTAGAGAGCTTATAATATTGCGGTCTATGGGTAAGATAATTAATGCTAATATAGAGAATATTATTGCGGTAATATATGTGACTATCATTGATATAAATGGATTTGTTGATTGATTGATAGATTTTTGACTGATATTATATATTACAGTTGCTAAAACTGTGATTATCATAGATATATAGTACATATAATAATACATCCTTTCTTATATGTTTTGAAATAGTAATCATTAGAATAAAAGCTTCTAAATCTTTTATTCTAATGATTATAGATAGTACAATTACTTAATAATGGTGTTTTTTATTTGTAAGATTACCAATTTTTCATCTCCATTATTTGTGAAACCATGGCTTTCTTCATGTGGAGATAACATTACATCATTCTCTTTAATTGAAAAATCTTTGCCATTTATAGTTATTATTCCTTTGCCGCTAATTACATAGAATATTTCATCTAAATCTGAATGTTTGTGAGGAGTCATTGTTTCACCAGGTTCGTAGAATAAAATACCTGAGTCCATTGTGCCCTCTGTAAACAGTGCTTTCCTTTTGATTTTTTCTGTAATATCGTTAATGTTCAAAATTTTCATAGTTATACGTCTCCTTAGTTTATAATATTTATTTAAGCTAATTATTAAAATTCTATTTTATGGTAAAGACACATTTGATTTTTTCATAATAGATTTCCTCCCATGCTTTGTTGACTTATGGTATTATAATATAATCACTATTAACTTTTTACAAGAAGGCACTATTTTGTATGGTACGAACTAAATAGTAAGTATCAATTTATATATGATAGGAGTGAATGCTGATGACATGTGGTAAGTTATGTCCAATTGAAGAGACTGTTAAACTTATTGGACACAAGTGGAAAGTTCTTATTTTAAGAAATTTACATGATGATGGAACACAAAGATTTAACCAACTTGAGAATGGAATTAATGGGATAAGTCAAAAAATGTTAACACAGCAGCTTCGACAAATGGAAGCTGATGGATTAATTATTAGAAAGGTATATCCTGAAGTACCACCTAGGGTTGAATACTCACTTTCAGAACTAGGGAAGAGCTTAAAGCCAGTTTTGGATTCTATGAACATCTGGGGAGAAAATTATATAAATACTAATAAACACCTTTATGAAGATTAAATTAGAGTATATACATTTTTGTAAGATAAGATGGAAGGACAATTCTACAAACTTACCATATAACAATGATATGGTAAGTTTTACTTTATATCTATATAATATGGGTATATTATAATAGTTAAAAAACTAAAAGGGAGATTGATTATGAATAAAAATTTTGAAATTACGGAAATAACACAAATTTCAGATGATCTTTTGCAGGAGCTCTCACTTCTATTGATAAATGTAGTTGAAGGGGGGGCATCAGTTGGTTTTTTACCACCATTAAGTTTAGAAGATGCAAAAAAATATTGGAGAGAAGCATTGACGACAGGAGTTGTACTTTGGATTGCAAAGGTAAGGGGAAGGATACTTGGTACTGTGCAATTACATTTATGTCAAAAACAAAATGGAACACATCGTGCAGAAATTGCAAAACTTATGGTACATTCTGATTCCAGGAGAGAAGGATTAGGCAAGTACTTAATGGAGAATGCAGAGAAAAAAGCAAAGGCTGAACAGCGAAGTCTTATCACATTAGATACAAGAGCAGGTGATCCTTCAAACTTGTTATATAGGTCTATTGGCTACATCGAGGTAGGGCGAATACCTAAATATGCAAGATCTGATAATGGTAATTTACACGAAACTGTTTTTTATTATAAGCAAATGTAGTTTAGCTATAGTAACCCATTGCATGACCTGAAAAAATAATTAGCAGGTGTAAATATCAAATTATTTTTTTCTTTCCAACTTCATATTTGACTACTTCATGACCTGATTGTATTGCTTCTTTAATAAATGCTTCAGATAATAGATAACTATTACCACCAACTCTTGCGCTACAAATCAACATTAAAATATTTTTCTAGGTAAACAAAAAACGAGTGTAATCTAATGGCAGCTTTCAGATTTCACTATTAGCATATGAAGCAAGAAAATATGTATTCTGTTTAGATTATGGATACAATGTTTAAATTTTATGTAGCAACTGTTTTGTTTTAAAAATAAAATATTGATTTAGCATAAACTTTTTTTTATAAAGACATAATAAAATTATATAATAAATGGCAAGGAGGATTTAAATGGAAGCATTTAAGAGAATATTAAGTATAGCTTTACTTGCAATTATATTGGTTATAATGCTTGGAAATAACTCATATATGACTACGAATGCCAGCACAAACTATCGTCAAGGCTCTCCTGTTAGAGTAGGCTTATTTACAAGAGATCTTAATGATGATTACATTGTACTCCTTCGCAAAAATTTTGAAGATATCCAAAAGAATAATCCAGGAGAAGTTTCATTCTCTTTTTATAATGCCAATTTTAATCAATCAACGCAAAACACAGATATTGAAAATGCACTTCACAAGGGTATTGATCTTATATTACTAGATATGGTTAATCTACTTGAAATACGAGAAATGATTAACAGAATTTCACAATTTAACATCCCAGTAGTAGTTTTTAATAGAGTACCATTTTCAATGGAGGCAATTAAATCATATAAAAAAGCTTTTTATGTAGGAACAGATTCAGCACAAGGCGGCACTTTGCAAGGGAAAATGATTGTTGATGCTTGGAACAAGCATAAAGAATTAATTGATAAAAATAAAGATGACACATTACAATACGTATTACTAGTTGGTGAAAAACTTAATAAAACTTCCATTGATAGGTCAGCATACTCTGTTTCAACTATTAACGAAGCTTTTATAAAAACCGAACAACTTGCATCTCCTATTTTGAATTGGGATACAGCGTCTGCTAAAGATGCCGTTGATGCATTGTTTTTGAGATTTGGTAACAAAATAGAAGCGATAATTTCAAATGATGACTCTATGGCAATTGGTGCTGTTCAAGCGTTGCAAAAATATGGCTACAATACTGGAAATAAATCTCAGTCGATCATAGTTGTTGGTCTAGATGGAGTATCTGAAGCTAAAGAACTAGTTTCAAAAGGCTTTATGTTGGGTACTGCATCACAAGAAACAGCTGATATGACTAATACAATATATACCGTAGGAATGAATTTAGTTAAAGATAGAAATCCTCTTGAAGGGGTATCCTATAAATCAGATGAAACAGGAGTGGCAGTTTTACTTCCATATGAACCATATACCGGACCAATGTTTCAATAATAATTAATTTACTAAAGGTGAAATTGAAATAGGTATACATTATTTTAACTTAGATATTTACTTAGGTTTTATTCTTGACTTGAAGTTAACTTTAGGTGATATAATATGTTAATATAACCAATATATTTATGGAATTGCGAGAAAGGCGATGATAATATGGTAAATGTTACGCTAGGAAGAACTGGGATAGTAGTAAATAGAAATGGATTTGGTGCTCTCCCTGTTCAGCGTGTCTCTAACGAAGAAGCAGTAAAATTGTTGAGGAAAGCTTACGATAATGGGATTAATTTTTTTGACTCAGCAAGAAGTTACACTGACAGCGAGTACAAAATTGGTCTTGCTTTAAGTGATGTTAGAGATAAAATAATTATTGCAACGAAAACACCATCAACTACTGTTGAAGGTTTTTGGAATGATTTAGAAAAGAGTCTTGCTATGCTTAAAACAGATTATATAGATATTTATCAGTTCCATAATCCAAGTTTCTGTCCTAAACCTAATGATGGGACAGGTCTATATGAGGCTATGCTAGAAGCAAAAAAACAAGGAAAGATTCGTTTCATAGGAATTACAAATCATAGATTACCAGTAGCTATAGAAGCTGTTGAATCAGGTCTTTATGATACATTACAGTTCCCATTTAGCTATCTTGCTGATAAAAAGGATGAGGATCTAGTAAATTTATGTAAAGAGAAGAATGTTGGCTATATCTGCATGAAGGCATTATCAGGTGGGCTTATAACAAGAAGTGATGCAGCTTACGCATACCTTTCTCAATTTGATAATACTTTACCTATCTGGGGAGTTCAAAGAGAAAATGAATTAGATGAATTTATATCATATATAGACAATCCCCCTGCAATGACAGAGGAAATTAAAGAATTTATTGAAAATGAGAGAAAAGAGCTTGTAGGTGAGTTTTGTCGTGGTTGCGGATATTGCATGCCATGTCCAGCAGGAATAGAAATTAATAATTGTGCAAGAATGTCCTTACTTCTTCGTAGATCTCCAACTGAAGGGCATCTTTCAGAGGAAGGCCAAGCTAAGATGAAAAAGATTGAAGATTGTATAGAGTGTGGTAACTGTAAGGCTCATTGCCCTTATGGTCTTGATACTCCAAATCTTTTAAAAAGAAACTATGAGGATTATAAAACATTTCTAAAAAACATAGGTTAAGCAATTATAGATAACCCAACTAAGACCTGAACTTATGCATATAACTCGCCGAAATGAATAATATACTTTTGTTCCAGTTTCTGGGTAATTTCACAAAAATATATTACCCATTTCTAGTTGGGATATATTTCATAGTATAAATCTAACTTATAATTGGCTTATCTATATAGATATCAAATCATACGCGTAAAGCTTAACCAGTAATCACCAAATTGTGGGGGGAAAGAGAGTATCCCATTAATTTTCCCTCTGTAGTTTGGCGTTTTCTTTTTTCTCGGTTACAGCTCCTTCCTAAACTTACTAGAACGTTAAGCTCATATCTTAACTAGAAATCATAAATATATTTTCATAGCTTTTCGGAATCAAAATATTTATGATTTCGGTAGATTATCACATAAATCTCAAATTATTGTTCTTTATTTTTCTATTTTTATAGATTTTCTACATAGCTTTTTAGCATATCTATAAAGGCCAATGTTCCTTTTGAGGGGATTATACCTTTTTGCATTACATATGAAAATGGACGAGTGTAAGTTTGTTTGGTTTTTAAAGTGGAAATTTCATTGTTTTTTAAAGAATTCTCAATTACAAGTGAAGAAATAAAGGTTATTCCTAAATTGTTTTTTACAGCTTCTTTTACAGAATAATTACTTCCAAAAACAATGATATTTTTAGCGTTAATATTATTATTTGATAAGAAGAGATTCAAATATTGCCTAGTACCAGATCCTATCTCTCTACTAATCCAAGTCTGATTTTGCAGATCCTCAGCTGAAAAATAGTTATTAACTAAGTAGTGATTGTAAGGAACAGCAACTTCCATTTTGTCAGTATAAAATTTTTCAATCGTAAAGTGGGAAGGAGGAACAGTGCCTTCAACTAGAGCAATGTCAACTTGAAAATTCTTAACTTTTTCGCATATGTTATGTGTGTTTTCAATTGTCACTTCTAATTCTAACTCAGGATAGGCCTTTGCAAATTTTCCTAAAAAGGCTGGTAGTAAGTATTCTCCTATAGTAAAACTAGCCCCTATATGCAGCTGACCTTTTACAACATTTCCATAACCTAATAGATCATTTTTAGTATCATTTAGTAGCTTAATCATTTGTTTTGAACGCTCATAAAGTAAAAAACCAGATTGAGTTATATTTATATTTTTCTGCTTTATTGAACGTTGAATTAAAGTTGTATTAAAATACTCCTCAAGGTGCTTAATATGTAAACTTACACTAGGTTGGGATAGATTAATGGATTCAGCAGCTTTAGTGAAGTTTTTATATTCAACAACTGCTATAAAAGTTTTTAATTCATCAAGCATAAGATCATCCTTTCTTAATCATTAATATTCTTAATCATTATTATAGAATATATATATTTTACTTATGATTATACACCTAATATACTAAAAATAGAAAAAGAAGTACTTCATATTCAGATAAATATTTTAGAAGGTGATATGAATGAGTTTAAATATAATTAAAGATAGGAAATTATCAAGAGGAATGGATAAGGTTTTAGAAGTTTTACCAGGAGTTATAATATGTACAATAATCGCATTTATCGCAAAGTATTTAAGTAATTATGTACCTAGCATAGGGGCGGCATCTCTAGCAATATTCATTGGGATGGCAGCAGGAAATACATTTTGTAATAGAAAAATATATCAAAAGGGATCAAAATTCGCGGAAAGTGAACTATTGTCATATTCTATAGTTCTGTTAGGCGGAACATTGGGAATTCAAACTATATTAAAATTAGGTTTTTCAGGAATATCATTTATAGTATTTCAAATGAGTATTACTATAGCACTTGTAATTTTAATTGGGAAAAAGCTTAAATTTTCAGAGAATTTTAGTTTTTTAATGGCAAGTGGAAATGCAGTTTGTGGATCTTCAGCCATAGCAGCTACTGCACCAGTAATAGGAGCGGGGGATAGTGAAAAAGGCATAGCAATAACTATAGTAAATGTTACAGGAACAGTATTGATGCTTGTTCTTCCATTTATAGCTAAAGTGATATTTTCATTAGAAACAATAAAAACCTCCGCTTTAATAGGAGGAATACTTCAATCTGTAGGACAAGTTGTTGGTAGTGCAAGTCTAGTAAATGAACAAGTTAAGGATTTATCTACAATATTTAAAATAGTAAGAATAATATTTCTAGTTGTTGTTGTATTAATATTAGGAAAAATGAAAAATAAATCTGGTAGAGTAGAAAGCGGAAAATTAAATTCAAAAATAAAAGTACCTTGGTATGTGTTGGCCTTTTTCCTTATGTGCTTAGCGTTTACTGCTGGAGTTTTTCCAATGAATATTTCTAATATATTTAAATTAATAAGTAGTAACTTTGAAGTAATTGCTCTTGCTGGAATAGGGATGAGGGTGAATTTTAGACAACTTATAAGAATAGGAAAGAAAGCTTCACTTTATGCTATAGCAATTGCCTTAATCCAAATAGTTTCAGCAATCTCACTTATCACAGTATTTTTGTAAAATGCTATGCTTTAATATAGTGTTGAAATGTAGCGTTATAAAAATTATAGGTGGGATTGCCCACCTGTGATACTTAATATAACAACATTGTTTATTAGTTTTTTGGCTAATTCATAAATTAATGTTTCATATTAATTCCTATCTATCTCAACTATTCTAGTCATATCTTCAAATAATATCTTTTCATCTATTGGACCTATTAACGTCTTTACCCTTGCAGAAGCTACAGCACCTCTAAAACTTCCGATTGAGTAAGATTTTATTCTACTATAATATTGATTTCCTGCTTCCATAGTTCTTTCTTTCAATTCAGGATCATTAGGAGCTTTACTCAATTCTAAAAGAAGTTTATAATAAATCTTTTTATAAGGATTAGATTCCCACATCGTAAAAACTACTTGAAATATAACAACTGCAATAGTTGCAATACATGCTATTAATACTTGTATTCCCATATATATTCTCCATCCTATAAATACAGAATAATTAACTATTGTTCATTAGATTACAGTTTTTAATAACACTTATTATAACATAACTTGCAAAATATAACACATACTATGTATACAAGGGGTCTCTATTTTTTAAATCCCTATGTAGAACATTAATATGCTCAAAATAAATTTTTTGATTTTTAACACGATTTAAGCGCTTATTCTATAATATATAATATAGTGTAGTGTAGTTGAAATATTATTTCTCCTTATTAAATAAATTTCACGACAAACTTAGAATGATTTATTAATTTTAATAAATCATTCTTATTTTAATTCCTAAATCATATGGCCTGAGAGATTAACATACAATAATTACAAAACAAATACTATTTTATAATTATTATATTGCAATTAAGCCCGCACGATTTAATCTTTGCTAAGTACTCAATTTACTAGAATTTTAAGGTGAATTCATTATTTCGACATACATACTGAATGATTTCCAATACAAGCAACTAAATAACAAGAATTATATTAATTTTGTTCTTATTGAAAATGATACTATTCATAATATAGATAAACAACTTAAGGATTTGATTTATACTTTGCGTCAAAATACCATATAAGAAAGCAGAAACATTTTTATGCAGCAGGCATTGAAAATGAGCTAGCCAAAGTACTTAATTGTAGGTTGTTCAACTAATGCTTGTCACAATGAAATTGGGAGCAAGCATTAGTTGGTGCAACCTGCAATTTAGCACTTTCAGCGAAATTTTCATAGTCCTGCGAAATAACAATGTTTCTGCTTTCGGTGGGTTGTCGCATAAGTCCGAATTTAAAGCTGAGTATCTATAATTAACCTATTGCTTTTTAGGATGAAACTTAATCGAACTTGTTTTTATCGGTAAATAATGCTTATTTGAAGCAATAGGAAATTCTGAATCTTTATAAAGAGTTTCCTGTATAAGATGAAATTGATTTTCTGGCGAAATTGGATACGTTTTAGCAGCAAAGTTTCCAGAAGTTGAATACTTTATTTCAACTAATATATCACTAGATATTTCGTAAATATCCTTTTCTAGAAATTCTAAAATCATATCCTCATTGTTTAAATCAAGATTAAATTTTGAAATAGTTTCAATTGGCAATAAAGTAAACGTATAAGCTATAGCTTGACCTTCAGATTTATACCATCTATCTATTAATACTACAGCAGCAGTTTTCTTTACAAGAATTTGATTAAAATAGTCAGTAGATGGCTCTATTCTTAATTGAATTTTAACTTCATCAATGACATCATTTATGCACTTGTATACGGGGTGTCCCATTGTTTCTAAACCAAGATCTTTTTTAGGCTTAGATTTTACTATAAAATTTCCCTTGCCTCTTATATTATTTACTAATCCATCATCTTGTAGTAGTGCAAGTGCCTGTCTTAGCGTAGTTCTACTAACACCAATTAATTTAGATAGTTCAGGTTCAGAGGGTAATCTACTTCCTTCGGGAAAAGTACCTTCATTTATCATTTTAAAAAGTTGATTATATACACTTACGTATCTTAATTCTTTTGGCTTTTCAACTATATCAAATTCATCATTCATAAAAATATCACCTTTCTACAGATATAACCCTGTCTAGACAAGTATACATATTGAATTACAAATTTTCAACTGAAATATTTGTTTTATACTTAATTATAACGTCAATTAAACAATATTGGCAATTAAATTATTAGAGTTATTTTGTGCACAGCCTGTCCTTCTAAAAGCTTGTACTAACAGCCTTTTAGCATAGTTTTAAAATTGAATGAATTTTCGGAATTTACCATGAATAAAATGCTTGACATGAAATAACAGACATGCTATTCTTTGAGTACAAACAATAATACAACTTAATAGACAAGTATTAAGGATGTCCAACATTTTTTAACGTAATGTTGAAACCGTATTCTGAAAGCGAATCGTGAAATAAATGGAGGTATTATAATGAATTATTCACAAGGTTCTGGGAAACAATATCATATAGATGTGAGAGAAGGAGATGTAGGTAAATACGTAATATTACCAGGGGATCCAAAGAGATGTAAAAAGATTGCTGCATACTTTGATGATCCAAAATTAATTGCTGATAATAGAGAGTATGTTACTTACACTGGATTTTTAGATGGTGTAAAAGTAAGTGTTACTTCAACAGGAATTGGTGGACCATCAGCTGCTATAGCATTAGAAGAACTAGTAAATTGCGGAGCAGATACTTTCGTAAGAGTTGGTACATGTGGTGGAATGGACATAAATGTTAAAGGTGGAGATGTAGTTATTGCTACTGGTGCAATTAGAGCAGAAGGTACTAGTAAAGAATATGCGCCAATTGAATTTCCAGCTATTGCAAACTTCGATGTTGCAAGCCTGCTCGTGCAAGCGTCTAAAGATTTAAATAAAAATTATCATGTTGGGGTAGTTCAATGTAAAGATTCATTTTATGGTCAACATTCGCCAGAAACTAAACCAGTAAGTTATGATCTTTTAAACAAGTGGGATGCATGGATGAAATGTGGATGCCTTGCTTCTGAAATGGAATCAGCAGCCTTATTTGTAGTAGGAAGCTATTTAAAAGTAAGAGTAGGTTCAGTATTTCTAGTTGTTGCAAATCAAGAACGTGAAAAGGCAGGACTTGAAAACCTACAAGTGCATGATACAGAAACAGCTATAGAAGTTGCAATTGAAGGAATTAGAAAATTAATAAAAGCTGACAAAGAGAGAGAAACTAAGTAAGAAAGTGTTTGATCTCTTGGAAAGGAATATGAAATGAAAGAGTATGAAGATATTTTAGAAAGAGCTTTTAAAGCTATGGAAAATGCATATTCTCCTTATTCAAATTATAAGGTTGGTTCTTGTGTTGTTACTAAAGATAATAAATACTTTATAGGAGCAAACATTGAAAATGCATCTTATGGTTTAACAAATTGTGCAGAAAGAAATGCAATCTTTCAAGCATATTCAAATGGGTATCGTAAAGAGGATGTAAAAGCAATTGCTATTGTAAGTGATGGAAATACGCTAGCAACTCCTTGTGGTGCATGCAGGCAAGTTTTAGTTGAATTATTAGAAAAACATACTCCAATAGTTTTATCTAATAAAAAGACTGAAAAAATTACTGATATCGAAGAATTATTACCAATGTCCTTTACAGAGGAAGATCTAAAATAATAAAATTTTAATTTGGGAATAAGTATTAAATATAAAATGAAATATAAACTTATATTAGTTTTGAAAGGATGGAGTTATGAAGAAATATAATAGAATTTTCACAATAGTAATAGATTCACTTGGAATTGGAGAAATGAGTGATTCAAAAGAGTATGGTGATGTTGGTGTAGACACACTTAAGCATATATCAGAGTCGGTAGATGAATTTAAGATTCCAAACTTACAAAAGTTAGGGTTAGCTAATTTACATCCAATCAAACATGTTGAAGCAGTTGAAAAGCCTTTAGCTCATTTTATGAAGATGAGGGAAGCAAGTGTTGGAAAAGATACAATGACTGGTCACTGGGAAATGATGGGGTTAAAAATAGAAACACCATTCCAAACATTTACTGATACAGGTTTTCCACAAGAGTTATTAGATGAACTTGAAAAGAGAACAGGTCATAAAATAGTTGGAAATAAAAGTGCTAGTGGAACAGAAATATTAGATGAACTTGGCGAACATCAAATAAAAACAGGAGATATGATCGTTTATACTTCAGCTGATTCTGTTTTACAAATATGTGGTCATGAAGAAACTTTTGGTTTAGATGAACTTTATCGTTGCTGTGAAATTGCAAGAGAATTAACTCTTAAAGATGAATGGAAAGTTGGAAGAGTTATTGCAAGACCATATTTAGGAATGAAAAAAGGTGAATTCAAACGTACAAGTAATAGACATGATTATGCTCTAAAACCATATGGAGCTACTGCATTAAATGTATTAAAAGATAATGGATTTGCTTCAATATCTGTTGGAAAAATAAATGATATATTTGATGGTGAAGGTATAACAGAATCAAATAAATCAAAAAGTTCTGTTCATGGAATGGAACAAACTTTAGAAATAATGGATAAAGAATTTAAAGGATCGTGCTTTGTTAACTTAGTAGACTTTGATGCTTTATGGGGACACAGAAGAAATCCAGTTGGTTATGCTGAAGAATTAGAAAAGTTTGATGTTAATTTAGGAAAAGTATTAGATAAATTAAAAGAAGATGATTTATTAATAATTACAGCAGACCATGGTAATGATCCAACTTATAAAGGATCAGATCATACACGTGAACATGTTCCTTTCTTAGCTTATTCTCCATCTATGACTGAAAGTGGATTAATGGAAACAAGCGATAGTTTTGCAGCAATTGGTGCTACAATAGCAGAAAACTTTGGAGTAAAGATGCCTGAGAATACAATTGGTGAATCAGTACTAAGCAAGTTAGTATAGTATTACAGGAAGGATATTTAACTAATGATGAGTACAGTTAATACGCTAAAGGAAAAATCACTTAAAGTTCTTCTTATAAATATTTTAATAGCGTTAGTTGGAGTTTCCCTTGTTGGATTTGGAATTGCATTTAATTCAGCTGCAATGCTTGGAAATGATGCAGTTGCAATTCTATATGATGGAGTTCGCAGTGCAAGTGGTCTTCCACAAAGCGAACTTGGAATGACAACAAATGTGGTAAATTACGCAATAATAATATTATCGTTATTAATTAACAGAAAGTATATAAATATAGGAACATTTATATATACTATTCCAATGGGAACCTTTGTTGGGATAGGTTCAAAGTTTTATGAATATATGAATTTGCCTAATGTTTTAGAGTGGAGAATATTAAGTTCTGTATGTGGATCCTTAATGCTGTTTACAGGATTAGGAATCTTTATAGCAATAAATATTGGATTAGATCCTTTTACAAGTTTAGCTATGATATTAAAAGACAAAATGAAATCTCAATATAGAACAGCAAAAGTAATTTGTGATGTTACATCGCTTATAATTGGTTTTATACTAGGAGGAAAAGCAGGGGCTGTAACAGTTATTGCAGCCCTAATAGGAGGGCCTTGTATACAATTTGCATCAGAGCTATTTAAAAAGTCAGTTCTAATGAAGATTAAAATAGGTAAAAAGAACATTTTACAATATTAAAAACAAGATTTTGGAGGACAGAAATATGACAAATGTACCAACTCCCCATAATGGGGCAAAGCTAGGAGAAATAGCAAAAACAGTATTAATGCCAGGAGACCCTTTAAGAGCTAAATTTATTGCAGAAAATTTTCTTGAAGATGTTACTCAATTTAATACAGTAAGAAATATGCTTGGATATACTGGAACTTATAAAGGAAAACGTGTCTCAGTTATGGGAGGCGGCATGGGAATGCCATCTATAGGTATTTATAGCTATGAATTATTTAATTTCTATGGTGTAGATAATATTATTAGAATTGGAACAGCAGGAAGTATATCTGAGAAATTGCACTTACGTGATGTTGTAATCGGTTTAGGTGCATCTACTAATTCTAATTACGCACACCAATATAGTCTGCCAGGAACTTTTGCGCCTATTGCAAGTTTTGATTTAGTTAGCAGTGCAGTTGAAGCAGCAAAAGAAAACAATATAAATGTTGTTGTAGGAAACATATTATCTTCTGACACTTTCTATAGTGCTGATAAAACAGCAACAGAAAAGTGGAAGAGCATGGGGATTTTAGCTATAGAAATGGAAGCAGCTGCACTTTATATGAATGCTGCAGAAGCAGGAAAGAATGCGCTATGTTTACTTACAATTTCAGATTCAGTATTAACAGGAGAATCACTTTCAGCAGAAGATAGACAATTAAGTTTTACAGAAATGATGAAAATTGCTCTTGAAATAGCAAAATAATAAAGTTTATAGGAGGAAGTATCATGAAAAAAGTAATTGCATTATTAATGACAACAATGATTATGGGAACTATGGCTGGTTGCGGATCAAGTGGAAACAAGACAACTGATAAAGGAACTACAGGTGGTAATAAGGAATTTAAAGTTGCAATGGTAACCGATACAGGTGGTGTAAATGACCAATCTTTCAATCAATCTTCATGGGAAGGATTGCAAAATTTTGAAAAGAATAATGCTGGAGGTAAAGCAAGCTATCTTGAATCTAAGCAAGAATCAGATTATGCTACAAATCTAGATAAAGCTGTTGATGCTGGTAATAAAGTAGTTTGGGGTATTGGTTTTGCAATGTCAGATGCAATAACAAAGGCAGCAAAAGCAAATCCAGATGTTAGTTATGCTATAGTTGATAATTCATATGGAGATGATACTCCAGCTAATGTTACAGGCGTTATGTTTAATGCACAAGAACCTTCATTTATGGTAGGTTATGCAGCTGCTAAAACAACAAAAACAGGTAAAGTTGGGTTTGTTGGTGGTATAAAAAGTGGAATTATAGATCAATTCCAATATGGATACCAAGCTGGTGTTCAATATGCAGCAAAAGAATTAGGTAAAGATATTACTGTAGATGTTCAATATGCTGAAAGTTTCTCTGACGCATCAAAGGGTAAAGCAATTGCAAACAAGATGTTCTCTTCTGGATGCGATATCGTATTCCATGCAGCAGGTGGAGTTGGTGTAGGTGTAATTGAAGCAGCTAAAGAAGCAAATAAATTTGCAATAGGTGTTGACCGTGATCAAGCATATTTAGCTCCTGATAATGTATTAACATCAGCATTAAAACTTGCAAGTGTTGCGGTTGAAAATGTTTCCAAAGAAGCTATGAGTGGAAACAAAATTGGTGGTAAAACTTATACTTATGGATTAAAAGAAAATGCTGTAGGAATTCCGACTGAAAACAAAAATATGGATCCAGCAGTATATAAAGCAACTATGGAAGTTCAAGACAAGATTAAAGCTGGTACAATAGTTCCACCTTACAATGAACAAACTTACAATGACTTTTTAAAAAAATAATAATTTAAACTTAAAGTAGATAATAACTATTAAGACAGTAGTGGAGGTAGGCTTTGCTGGTAACTTAACGGTTTGCCGGCAAAGCCTTATATAATAGAGGAGGATTAGGTATGGAAATTAGCAAACAATATGCAGTACAAATGCGTGGGATTACAAAAACGTTTGGCTCGTTCTGTGCTTTAGATAATATCAACCTTGATATTAAAAAAGGTACAATTCATGCACTACTAGGAGAAAATGGTGCAGGCAAAAGTACACTTATGAATATCCTTTATGGATTGTATCAAGCTGATCAAGGTGAAATATATCTTAATGGTGAAAAGATAAATATTAAAAATCCTAATATAGCTATTGAAAATGGAATAGGAATGGTTCATCAACACTTTATGTTAGTTGAAAATTTTACAGTAACACAAAATATAGTGTTAGGTAGTGAAATTACAAAAAAATGTGGAATATTAGACATGAAAAAAGCCCGAGAAGAAATATTAAACATTGTTAAAAAGTATGGATTAGATGTAGATCCAGATGCAAAAATTGAAGATATTTCAGTAGGTATGCAGCAGCGTATTGAGATATTAAAAGCTTTATATCGTGGAGCTGATTTATTAATATTGGACGAGCCGACAGCGGTTCTTACTCCACAAGAAATTCAAGATTTAATAGGCATCATGCATAACCTTATTGCTGATGGAAAAACAATAATTATAATTACACACAAATTAAAAGAAATAAAGGAGTCTTCTGATGTTTGTACAATAATACGTAGAGGAAAATATATAGATACGGTAAATGTTAAGGAAGTAACAAGAGAAGATCTTGCAACAATGATGGTAGGTCATGCAGTCAAGTTAATCGTTGACAAAGAAACTGCAAAACCAGATGAGGTTGTTTTTGAAATAGATAATTTAACTGTAAAAGATGAAAGAAAGTTAGATGCAGTTAAAGATTTATCACTTAAAGTACGTAAAGGTGAAATCGTTGGTATTGCAGGAATTGACGGCAATGGACAAAAAGAATTAATTGAAGCTATAACTTGTCTTGCTAAATCCGAAAAAGGTACCATTAAAATAAATGGAGTAGAGATACAGAATACTACAGTGGAAAACGTTATCAAAAATAAAGTTTCAACAATACATGAAGACAGGCAAAAACGTGGGCTTGTACTAGATTTTAGTGTTGCTGAAAATATGGTAATAGAAAAATATAAAAGTGAACCATATTGTAAGAATGGATTATTGGTTAAAGATAAAATTATGGCTCATACTAAGGAGCTTATAAATCAGTATGATATAAGACCTGATAACTGTGAATCAGCACCTATCAGAGGGCTATCAGGGGGAAATCAGCAAAAAGTTATAATTGCAAGAGAAGTATATAATGATCCAGACTTATTAATTGCAGTGCAGCCAACTCGTGGACTTGATGTAGGAGCAATTGAATATGTTCATAAAACATTAATAAGAGAAAGAGATAAAGGAAAAGCTGTTCTTTTAATTTCATTAGAACTTGATGAAGTTATGAATGTTTCAGATACTATAGCTGTAATTTCGGAAGGAAGTATTGTAGGTACTTTTAAACAAGGTGAAGTTGATGAAAATACAATAGGCTTGCTAATGGCGGGAGGTAAACATAGTGAAGATAGTAGTAAAAATTCTTAAAAAACCAGTTACTTCAACATTCATTGCAATATTCTGTGGATTTATTGTTGCATCAATAGTACTAGGTGTTGCTGGTTATAATCCTATAGATGCTTTTAGTGCACTTTTTGGAGGGATTTTTTCAAAACCTAAATATATATCTAATACAATTATTAAGGCCACTCCTATTATTTTAACTGGTTTAAGTGTTGCATTTGCTTTTAAAACAGGATTATTTAATATTGGAGCGGAAGGTCAATATATAGTAGGTACAATTGCATCAACTATAGTTGGAATCAAATTAAATTTGCCAGCAGTATTGGAAATTCCTTTAGTAATTTTAGCTGGTGTAGCTGCTGGAGCAGTGTTTGGTGGTATTGTAGGAGTTCTTAAGGCGAAATTCGGAATACATGAAGTTATAACCAGTATAATGCTGAATTGGATTGCATTATATTTATCTAATTTCGTTGTATCAACAGATGTATTTCACCAACCAGATTCAACAAGCACTTATATGATTAATGAATCTGGATTTACTACTATACTTGGCAATTGGAAGACTTCTGATGCTGGAATGGAATTTCTTTCTCATCACAAATGGTTATCAGAAGTTTTGCTAAAAACAGATGTTAATATTGGAATTATTGTTGCTATTATAATGGCTGTAGTTATATCGATTTTATTATATAAATCAGCAAAAGGTTATGAATTACGTGCAGTTGGATTAAATAAAGATGCAGCAGAATTTGCTGGAATAAATGTTAATCGTAATATAATTCAATCAATGGTAATTGCAGGTGCATTATCAGGTCTTGCTGGAGCACTAGCTATTACAGGCACAGCACCTCATAAGTTATCTACTATGGCTGCTTTTGAAAATAATGGATTTAACGGATTATCAGTTGCATTAATTGCAGGAAGTTCACCTATTGGTTGTATCTTTGGAGGATTGTTATATGGTGGATTACTATATGGAGGCCAATCTGTACAATCTGCAATAGGTGCACCATCGGAAATAATAAATATAATGATAGGTACTATTGTATTTTTCGTAGCATTAACTAAGATTGTACCTGCTTTAGCTGACAGACTTTTAAAGAGAGGTGAGAAGAATGTTAAATAGTATTGCACTATTAATAGGTATTACACTAATGTATTCAGCACCGTTAATATTTGGAGCATTAGGTGGAGTTGTTTCTGAACGTTCTGGAGTTGTAAATATCGGAATTGAAGGTATGATGACTATAGGTGCATTTACTGGTGCGGCAGTAGGATATTATTCTGGAAATGCATGGCTTGGATTTTTAGCTGCAGGAATTGCAGGGGGAATAATGGCTTTATTACATGCAGTTGCATCTATAACATTCAATGCGGATCAGACAATATCAGGTATTGCTATAAATTTATTGGGTGCAGGTTTCTCTTTATTTACATGTAGGTTATTATTTGAGGGAGCTACTATGACTAAACCAGTAGCTACTAAATTGCCTAAAGTACTTGGAGTAGATATTACAGTTTTTATAGCACTTATAATTACAGTAGTTATTTGGTTCATTTTATATAAAACTAAATGGGGACTTCGTATTCGTGCTGTAGGAGAGCATCCAGCAGCGGCAGATACTCTTGGAATAAGTGTAACTAGAACTCGCTATGTATGTGTTCTAATTTCTGGAATACTAGCAGGGTTTGGTGGAGCATCTATGACGCTTGCAATAATAGCACAATTTACTCCAACAGCAATTAGCGGTCAAGGTTTTATTGCATTAGCAGCAGTTATTTTTGGTAAATGGACTCCACATGGCGCATACGGGGCTTGTTTATTATTTGGATTTGCTCAAGCATTAACAGTTGTATTAGGTGGTGGAACCTTTGCTATTCCTTCGCAAATACTTGCAATGCTACCATACATTTTAACAATTGTAGTATTGATTCTTTTTGTTGGAAAATCAGTTGCACCAAAAGCTGATGGAGTTCCTTACGAAAAAGGTACTCGTTAATAGAAAGAAGAAACATTGTTATTTCACAGGACTGCGAAAATTTCGCTGAAAGTTCTAAATTGCAGGTTGCACCACTAATGCTTGCTCCCAATTTCATAGGGAAGTTCGACAACCCAAAATAAAATTTTGGACTCTCACTTAACAAGCGTTAATTGAACAACCTTTAGCGGAAACTCGACTCACATACGTTCGTTGAGTAAGTTATAAGTGAATCACTTGTCACCACCTGTAATTTGTCACCAGTATCAACTTGTTATTTAATCAATCTAAAAAATAAACTGCATGATATAATTCCAATAACATTACAAGAATTTCATTCGTAATTGTGAATTACGAAATGTGCATTGTGAATTGTAAATTGTAAAATATATAGTTATAAAATAAATTTAAGGAGTAATGAAATATGAATATTGCTAAATATATAGATCATACGATATTAAAACCAGAAGCAACAGTAGAAGATGTAAAAAAATTATGCAGAGAAGCTAAAGAATACAATTTTGCTTCAGTTTGCGTAAATGGATGTTATGCAAAATTAGTAAGTACTGAACTTGCAGGAAGTGAAGTAAAAACTTGTGTTGTAGTAGGATTTCCACTTGGAGCTATGACAAAGGAAGCCAAAGCATTTGAAACATCTCAAGCTATTGAAAATGGTGCGAGCGAAATAGATATGGTTATAAATGTAGGGGCACTAAAGTCTAAGGATTATAAATTTGTAAAAGAAGATATAGAAGCAGTCGTAAATGCAGCTCAAGGAAAAGCTTTAGTTAAAGTTATTATTGAAACATGTTTATTAAGTGATGAAGAAAAAGTTAAAGTCTGTGAGATAGCTAAAGAAACTAAGGCGGATTTTGTTAAGACATCAACAGGATTTTCTACTGGTGGAGCAACTAAAGAAGATATTGCTTTAATGAGAAAAACTGTTGGACCAGATTTAGGCGTAAAGGCATCAGGTGGAGTTAGAGATTTTAAAGCTGCTATGGAGATGATAAATGCTGGAGCAAGCAGAATAGGATCAAGTAACAGTATTGCCATTGTTAATGAGAGCAAATAATTTTTAGGCTATAAGCTAAAGAAAAGATAAAATGATAAATTGTGATAAATATCTGGATAGAACCATGAGACAAAAAGTAATTCATGGTTCTATTATTTATATTACTCTGCAAATGAAAGAAGGTTTAGTAAGGAAAATAATTTAATTTTTTGTAGAGAATTATACTATTTTAAACCAATGTAGTGAGATAAGACTATATAAGGATTAATGTGAGTTAAAATGAATAGATTATAATTTTTAGATTTATTTATATAATCTGTAACATTATTGATAAATCTCTGTGACAGAACTGTAACAATAATTTCCTATAATTGAACCGAACAAGAGATATGCATTTAAAAAAGATGTGGAGGAGCAATAACAGAAGATAAGGAAACTGCTGTTATAGAAGCTTTCACTCCTTCAAAATAAAAAAACACGCTAACAAAATTTGGAGAGAGGATTAACATAAATTCTATAAATGAGTAAAATTTTAAGGTTAGTTATGCAAATGAATAACTAGCCTATTTGATTTAATTGGAAAAAAATAAAACATTGTATAACGATGCTATATGATGCACACTTTGTATAAAAAGGAAATGTATAGGTATATGTGGTTAAAAACTAAATATTTATAATCTAAATTAGTAGTATGATAATAAAAAAAATATATATATGTTGTAAAAATAATTCTTCATCATAATTCTAAAAATATTACAAGAATTTTAGCCATAATTGTGAATTGTGAAATGTGCATTGTGAATTGCAATATATATAAATAAAAAAATATAAAATTGTCATAACTAGAAAAATTTATGTCGAAATGCTATTATATTTTAACAATTTTTGATAAAATATAATTTAGTAAGGGTTTGAAATAAGCTGCAAATTATTATAAACTTTAATTTTTTATTATAAAGGGAGATGGTATACTGATGATAAAGAATGTATCCATAAAAACAAAATTATTAATTGGCTTTATGAGTATGGTTATACTAATTGGTATAATTGGTTTCTTCGGAAAGTTTGGTCTATCAAATACTGAGAGCAGTATAGAACAAATATATTCTGATGATTTAAAAAGTATTGATGAAATACATTCGGTTAAAGAGAATTTTTTAATTGAAATTAAAATTGTTAATGATGTAGTTCTAGAACAGGATAATTCTAAGGTACAAACAGCGCTACAACAACTTGATCAAATCAAAACTAAAAATTCAGCTGTAGTTGAAGCTTTTGGTAATATCAGTATGTCAACTGATGAGAAGAAAGAGTTTGATGATCTTAATTCTATTTTAGGAGATAAGTTTGCAACTGAAAAAGACAATCTTTTTGAGTTACTTAAAAATGGGAATTATTCAGAAGCAAAAATTAAATTATCTGAAATTAACCAAACTACAGAAATTATATCAAAACATCTTGATAACTTGGTTGAAATAAACCAAAAACAAGCAGATGAAGCTTATAGCAGTGCAAAAGAAAACTATCGTACAACAACTCATATAATGCATGCAATTCTAATAGTAGGGATTATTTTGGCGATTGCTATAGGGACAGGATTATCAATATATATATCGATGATGATTAAAAAGGGTTTATTATTTGCTGAAGCTTTAGGAAACGGAGATTTAACATATTCAATAGAAAGTAAAAACAATGATGAATTAGGATTATTAATTAGGGCATTAAATAATGCAAAAGAAAAAATTAAATCAGTGATTGAAAATATTGTGATTCAGGCTCAGGGTGTAACAGCATCTAGTGAAGAATTATCTGCTACATTAGAAGAATTATCAAGCAATTTTGAAAGCATAGATAAGAACACATCTGGAATAGTAGAAAATATACAAGGCATAAATTCAATTACAGAAGAGTTAGCTTCAACAATGGAGGAAGTTAATTCTGGAATAACTCAGCTGGCTTCGAATTCAACTGAAAGTAGTCATCAGTCTATCGAAATTAAGGAAAGAGCTACTGAAGTAAAGGAAACTGGAATTAACTCTATGAAAGCTACAGATGAATTGTATGAAGAAAAGCAAAATAATATACTTAATGCAATAGAGCAAGGAAAAGTAGTTAGTGAAATAGGTATAATTGCACAATCAATAGCATCAATAGCAGAACAGACAAATTTGTTAGCCTTGAATGCAAATATTGAAGCTGCAAGGGCTGGAGAACAAGGAAAAGGATTTGCAGTGGTTGCAAATGAAGTAAGGATACTTGCTGAGCAATCAGCAGATTATGTTAAGAATATTCAAAATGTAGTTTCAAATGTTCAGGCTGCCTTTAATAATCTATCAGGTAATTCAAAGGAGGTACTACATTTTGTTAATGAGAATGTTAAAAAAGATTATGATTTATTGATTGAGACAGGAAATAAATATGAAAATGATGCTGCATATATTAGTGATTTATCACAAAATATTGCATCAATGTCACAGGAGTTAAATGCATCTACAGAAGAGATTTCTGAAGTTGTACAAACTATTGCTGAAAATATGAAAGATACTAAAAACAGTTCGGAGGAAATTAAAGTAGGTATAGATGAAACTAATAAAGCAATAGAACAGGTTGCTAGAGTAGCTCAAGATCAAGCAGAAACAGCAGAAAAATTAACTGAATTGGTTTTAAATTTTAAAATATAAATAGGTTTAACAATCCAAGTGAATCTTAGGCATAACTAAGATCACTTGGATTGTTTTGTTAAATGGAAAATTTTTAATCATCAAAATTATTGATATGCTGCATTTAAAATTTCAATTTTACAAATGGATTAACCCCTCTTATAATAAGATAATCAACATCAAGGAGGGGAAAAATGAATAAAAAACTAAATACTATTTCTATAAGTGGACTGATGATAGGTCCAATTTTAGGTTCAGGTATTGTACTCTTACCAACTATAGCAATTCATATGATTGGAGACAAAGCTATTATTGCATGGATAATAACTATGCTTATGGGCATTATATTTGCTTACATATTTACAAAAATGAGTATACTAACTTTGAGTAATGAAGGGGTGAATGTGGTAATAGGTGAGAAGCTTGGACAAAATTTTAGGGAATTATCTTCGAATTATTTGACAGCAGCTGTCTGCTTTGGACCTGTGGCTGTTTTATATACGGCTTCTGGATTTATTTGTAATATGTTTCCGGGAGCAAATAATTATAGGACCCTTGTAATTTTTATATTATTATTTCTTAATATAGTCGTACTTCTAATGGGAATAACTGCAATGGGAAAAGTTACTTTAATACTTTCTTCACTTACTGGACTTATTCTTATTATAGGCAGTGTTTTTAATCTTTTAAAGCAGGATAATGTAACTTTTCCTAGTAGTATGCCACCAATTACAACTCTTGGCTCTACGCTTTTGTTATTGTTTTGGGCAATTATAGGGTGGGAAGTAATTGGAAGTTACGTTGAAGAGGTTATGAATCCAGAGAAAACGCTTATGCGTGCTATGAAAATAAGTTTATCAGCTGTTATTTTTATATATTTATTGACTACTTTTGCTTTGCAGAACAGTTTAGGAAATCAAATTATTACAAAAGAAACAGACATTAATGTGAGTTTGATTCTTATTCCTTTATTCGGTAACTTATCTTATATTGTTATGGGAATTGTAGCAGCTGGATTGTGTTATGCCACATTGATCATGATATTAGGCGCTGTTACAAGACAAATGGCTGCTAGAGCAGAAAATGGTATGCTTCCTGCTTTTTTAAGAAAGAAAGAGGAAGAAAGATCTCCTAAAAGAGCTTTATTAGTATTAACTATATTTCATTGCATACTTATTGTCCTCATTCATTACAACTATATTACTGTAGAATGGACAGTAGGAATTGCAAATACTTTCTTTATATGTAACGCACTTCTTGGACTTATTGCTAGTCTCAAATGTATAGATGGTATAATTTTAAAAATATCAATAATATTGTTGATTATAACATTAGTTATATTACTACTATTTTCATCACTATTAGGATGGATACTGTTGGTTCTAGTGAGTCTAATGAGTATGCCACAATTTCAGCAAAAATTAAAAAAAAGATTTTTAAAAGAAAGCTAAATTAGCTGTTTATTATGCAGCTAACCGAAATAAGGATTATGCTGTTGTTCCAGTTTCTAATGAAACATTTTATATTATGACCCTTGTGGTTACAAAAGCATAATTCTTATTTCTAGTTTGGATATATTTCATAGTATAAATATATCTTGTAATTGTATCTATATGTACATTATTTTGATATTTCAAATTTGATTTATGGTATCAAAAAGTATAAATATAATTATTTTGAAAAAAATAATTATTGAAGTATTGGGATTAGATTCTTCTTATTAGATGAATATATTTACAAAGTTGCTAAGATTTTAAATTCGTATCTTCACTAGAAATCATAAATATATTTGTAACTACAAGGGTCATAACAGTGCATCTTTGATTTGGTGAGAATTGTTTACTCAGCGAAATTTTCATAGTCCTGTGAAATAACAATGTTTTTACTTTCGGTGGATTATTTCATAAGTCTAAGTTATATATTGTTTATCTATAGGAAGAATCATGAACCACAGTAAAAATATTTTTAAGAAAGCAAAAGATACAAATGAAAGGATGTTTTATTATGAAGATTTATGGAAGTAATGTGTGTCCATCTACACTAAAGGCTATAGAGGAATTGAGAGAAAAAAATATTAGCTTTGATTATAGAGATTTTTGCGAAGATATAAAAGCTTTAAAGGAATTTGTTGCAATTCGTGATGAAAATTCACTATTTGATGATGTTAAAGATGAAAAGAGAATAGGGATACCATGTTTTATCTTGGATAATGGAGTTATAACACTTGATAAAAATTATGCAATAGAAGAATCTATGAAAAATAGATAGGGGAGTTTACATAGTAGAGGATTTTTAGATTGTATGCTAGTCAAATGGATAAAAAACAGGATTTCATTATTAATAAATAGTATGTTTTGATATAATGTTGAAATATAGCCTTGAAAATTATAGGTGGATTGTCCACCTATAATGCTGAATATTGGATATTTATTACATTACAAATATTTTCTTTGGTGAATAATATAAGAAGAACACAAACCATAACTTGAATAATAGAGTTATATCATAACTGTCTAAATATAACGTCTCACTTTATTCATATATTTTATATATTCTTCTCCGAATTTCTTAATACACCATCTTTCTTCTGAAAGAATAATCCAGTGTGCGGATACTTGAAAACAGATTAATAACGCAAGTAATATCAAGGAATGTGTTAGCAATGCACACCCTAAAAAATAAATAAAATATGCAATGTACATAGGATTGCGGGATACTCGGTATAATCCGTTTAAATTTATTCCATTCATTTTAGGCTTAGCATAATTTACTATAGATACAGCATATAAAATAATTCCTAAACTGTATACTCCTAAACCTATGTAAAACCAATCAGAGTCGGTTTTGATTTTGAGTAATAGTGGGTATAGTAAAATAAGTACGGTTGTAATTTGATAAACCCAGAATGCTACTTTTTCTCTTCCGATTAATGGAGCAAAGAAACCCGCACGTTTAAGTGATTCTTTGTCTATTATACTTAAAATCCCATACCTAATAAGTATTAGTGGTATTACTGTCAAAAATGCATTCATTTTACCCCACCTTTTAGTTTTTTGCTCTATATCATTTCTATTTTAGTTAGTTCGTCTTTTCTAACCATTGTTCATTAGATTATAGTTCTGTATAATACTTATTATAACATAACTTACAAAATCTCACACATACATTGGTTCTCTATTTTTTTAATTTTTTACTTTGGTATATGAATATGCTACATTGCTTTGAACTATAAAGTTTTTATGAATTAATTTTATAGGGCTTTTAGTGAGCATAATTTAATAGTGTTCATATTATATTATTATATTAATTGTAATTAGGGATACATATGAAGAAGTGTAAATGTAAGAAAGATAGAAAATGTAGAGGTAGTAAGAAAACAAATAAACAAAGGAAATCGCAATGCAATCCCAATCCATTTGCAGATGCAGTTATTCCACCATGTGCGGAATATTTAGAAAATGAAAATATATTGGTATTAGATGGAGAGTTGATTTATAGAAATGCTAATAAAATATATACATTTATTACTACAAGTGCTTCAAATAATGGTCCTACAGGTAGTTTAGGTGAAGCTCTTGAAACTAATGTTGAGATTAGCATTACAACATTTATAATTGGTTTATTTATTAATCAAGTTCAAATGGGTGTCATTAAGTATGACGAAACTAAACCAATTCACCCAGATGAAAAGATTGATTTACTAATACATGAATGTCTTCAAAATATATGTGAAGAAAATCAATCTGATGCAGAAATGAATGAAAAACCCAAGAAATCCCAAAGGGATGAAATGGGTGAAAAGTCAGATAAAAGCGAAGGAGATAACGAGTCTCAATCAAAAAATGCAGCAGAATTTAATTATATGTTAACATTCGTTATATCTAATGGAAATGCTATTGCGACTTTTGTAAACTATCAAATAAATATAACAGAACTTAATTATACTATATTATTGGCATTAAATAGATTAGAAGGAGATCCAGGATTATATTTTCCAAATAATAATTATGCAACACCTATACCAGTAAATCTTTATTTAGCGGGATTGAATATAAAATTTCCAATAGATAAAAATTGTTTCGAATAGAACTGTGTATCGTGAATTATATATTTCTAAATGTTAAAGTATAATCACTGCTGTCAGTATTAGGTATTTAAATATCGGTTTTAATGTCAATTATCTTGAGCATGCTACTAGGTTTAATTAGTTAGTTTTTACTAATAATCATATAATCGCCGCAAGTAAGTTGAACTACTTCCGCTCTTAAAGCCTTTGAAATATCATCAGTTAACTGCTTTTGCTCCTCTTGAGTTTGGGCAACTAAAATTAAGGGATTTCCATTTTGTGCCCTATCTTTAGATAGGGTTATATATGCTATTATTTCATAACCAGTATTATAAAAATCTGTACCCATGGTATTCCTGCCTTTCTACTTATTAATATTAGATTTCATTAAACTAGAACTCTTTTTTATACTCTCTAAAAGAGGTGTTTTCTTTATTGTTTCTATAAAAGAGCCTTCATTATAAATTATTGGGACTAGCATAACAGCGACTCTTCCTGTTTCGTAGTCACATTTAGTATAGTGATATCTTTTTAGTCCTAACATTCTGCACGCTTCAAATATTATGGCCTGCCTTTGACCGTGGTGATCAATTATTCTGTTGAAGTGCCTTTCATTTGGATAAATTATTGCCGCCATGCCGCCATCTTTAACTAAGTTTCTTGCTCTATCTGTACCTAAATGATTTGTAACAAATATATCATCTACATATAGTTCGGAATTTTTTACCGTTATCTTTGCTAACTTTACTTGAGCAATATCTCCGATAGATTTACCCTTTGAAAAATTTTTGAGTATATAAAAAATTATACCTCCAGCTAAAATACCGCTTAATATATTTATTAGAATGATGTTGTGAGGCACGAGGTGCATGGTTAAGCTAGTTAAAAAGGAAACTAACAATGATAAATAATTCCGCGCTTCAAAAGTTTTTGCAATGCCGTCAATGTAAGCTTCTCCTCTAAAAACATGTTCCACATTATCAAGATCTTGAAGACTTTCTTTTTCTATTTTTCGTACTTCTCTAAACTGCTCAGTAGCAAGAACTAGGAAGGTTATTGCTTCAAAGTTCCTTTCGAGAATAGCTGGAATTGCAATAGCGCCTATTCCAGAAGATATGAATCCAGCTACTAAATGAATTAAATATCCATTTGGATAGCTGGGATACTGCCTGTAATCAACTACTAGGGTAATATATCTAGCAGCAGTACCGCATAGTATTGGTATTAAGATTAAAAATATATAATACTGAGAAAGCATTTCTTTTTCCATATGAGCCTCCGAATATTTAGTAGTTAGAATATAAATAACCAATTTTATATATTAATTTTCTGCATTATATATAAAAAATATACAGTTATCTTGAAATTTGAGACCTATATAGATAAACCTACTATAATCTATACTTATGCGCATACCTCAACGAAATGAATAATATACTTTTGTTCCAGTTTCGGGGCAATTCTGATGGGTGATTCTAAGGCTATAAAGTTGCGCCCAAAGTGCTAGCCTCAAAGAACAAGCGCTCACAGAGAAAGTTCGAAGAACGAAATATAAAATTTCGATTCTCACTTCTTGAACTAGCACATTTGGAACAACTTATAGCCAAAGAATCACATCCATCAAAATTACCAATGAAACATTCCGCAAAAGTATATCACTCATTTCTGGTTGGAAGATATTTTATAAACTATACTTAGACGTATGCAATAATCCACCGAAAGTAGAAATATTGTTATTTCACAGGACTATGAAAATTTCACTGAAAGTGCAGGTTGCGCCACTAATGCTTGCTCCCAAACTTATCTCTTGTTATTTTTCACTAATTAAGATATTATCTTTAATTTGTGAAAAATATCATTTATAAGTTATAAATCAAGCTTTTGATTTGTTTATCTATGTAAGTTTCGGATTTATTTGGTAACTCACCGAAGAAATAATAAATATTTTGTTCCCAAAAGTTATGAAAATATCCCTGAAGGATCTAATAGGTATGGAAATATTTCTATATTGCTATAAAAAATATGATCGCAAACATCTGTTAAAAGGTTAATATTTAAAGGATAAGCTAATAGGAGATTATGAACTAAAATGAAATATAATTCTTAAACAAGGAAAAGTATGTAATACAAGCTATGGATGCTACTTTTACTAGTATTTTTATAGGTTATAAATTATCATACTGGTTAATATATTACTGCCAAGCAAAATTTATATTAATTAAGGGAGGTAGATGCATATGTCATCAAATAATAGTGGAAGAAATAGAACATTAGTACCAGAAGCAAAACAAGGATTAAACAGATTAAAAACTGAGGTTGCTTCAGAAGTTGGATTAAGCAATTATGAAAGCATGGATAAAGGAAACCTTTCTTCAAGACAAAATGGATATGTTGGCGGATATATGGTAAAACATATGATCGAAGATTACGAACAAGGTCTTAAGTAATAAGTATAAGACCAAGAGAATAAAAATAGTTGTTTAAGATATAAAGCGAAATTTTATATCTTAAACAACAAGACCTAAAAGATTTAATCAATAAATCTTTTAGGTCTATTTTTTACTATAATATACTTGCCTTTATTTAAATTAATACAGAATTTAGATTGGATATACTTATGAGCGTATTAATAATATTGAGGATAAAATAATTATCAATATATTTTAAAGAAATAAAAATGGCCATAAATTCCAAGCATTAAAGCCGTTTCCGTAATTACCGTAATTCATTCCATAGTTGCCATAGTTCATGCCACAATTTCCAAAGTTCAAACCACAGTTTCCACCGCAATTACCATAGTTCATACCGTAATTTCCATAATTCATACCATAATTACCATATCCGTAATTGTTATTATAGCAAGGCTTGCAAGATTTTTTGCAACACTTTTTCATAGCCCATTTCTCCTTTGTTAATCAAAATCATTTGTTATATTAATAATATATTAGGCAGTATTAAAAGTTGTTACATAATATTTAGGTAAAGCTTAATAAAATTCATTGTAATTTAAGATTTTAATTGATAATTCTAATTTAAATAAATTATTACTGTCTTCCAAGGAAATATCAAGTAAGCTTTGAATTTTATTAAAACGATAAAATAATGTGCTTCTATGTATATTTAATTTATTTGATGTATGATTGGCATTTCTATTACATTCTAAGTAAGTTTTTAGTGTTACAAATAATTCGGTTTTATTCTTCTCGTCGTATTTAATAAGCTTTTTTATTAGAGGGTTAACTAAGGTTGTTATATCAATTCTAGGTAAATCATTATTTTCTTTTGAACTTGCAGATATATGAATAAGATAATATTCAATGTAATCTTCAAAATAACTTATATTACTATGGATTTTCATATATGATGATAGCTTTAAAGCGCATATTGATTGCTTAAAGTAATCTTTTATATCCAATAAATTATTAAAATTAATACTAGCTCCACATCTTAAGTTGTTCAGTTTTAAAAATTCTAATAGATTTTCTTTTATGTACTCACTTATAATTTGTTCATTATCACTGCTAATAAGAAAAATAATTGTATCTTTATAATAAGTTGAAATACAATTTCCAAGTATACCTTTAAGTCTTTGAATTAAGTCTCTTAATCCAAAGTTATGTCTATAATCCTCATATTTCTGTTTGAAGGGTATTGAAAGGATTAAATTGTATTTACTTAAAGTAAAGCTACTATATTTTAAGCGTTCACTGGCATATTCCAAATTATCTATATCATTTACTAATAAATCCATCAAATAATATTCTTCATCTAGACCTGAGTTACTTATAAATAGATTATCTTTTTGTATTTGAATAGAAAGTAAATTGGATAATATATTTGTTAGTTCCAAATCTTCATCTTGAAAATCACGATCACGTTGAAGAACACTTATATATCCTATTGAAATTCCATTAACTTTAATAGAGCAAAATATTAAATTTTCATCAGAATAATGAAAAAATGAATTATTTGTTTTGTAAATAGTGTCCATGCATTTATTTTCTTTCATTAAACTAATGATACCTGATAATAAATAATCTTCACCATTATGGGTTTCGATGCTTGAATTTTCACACTTAGCTAGATTAGAACGAGTGATGAGTCGATAGCTGGTATCTAAAATAAAAATAGGATTTCCTAAAAAATTTTCGGCTATGCTAAGAATATCATCAATATTATTTTGAACAAATAAACTATTATAAAGTTCATATCTTTTCTTATATAAATCGTATTCCTTTTTCATTAATTTCTCCTTATTTCTCTTAAATTGAAAAAATGTCTAAACATTATAAACTTAAGAGTGTTATTTTAAGACTTATTTTTGATGAATGACATTTTCTATAATGCTAAAATTATGATAAATCGTTTGTTTTTGTAATTCAAAACTAATTATCTTATTAAATTATAATTAGAAAATGCAAAAGTATAAACTAATTTTAACAAAATATTAAGCTATTAAAAGGAGAAGTATTAATGAGTTTTACAGTATTAGGTATTACAGCGGGAAGAAAAGATTCAAATTCAGAAATCTTATTAAAGGAAGCATTACTTGCATGTCAGGAACAAGGTGCAGATGTTAAAATGATTAATTTAAGAGATTATAATATTATGGAATGTTCAGGGTGTACAGCTTGTACCCATGGAATGAGTAATGGAAAGAATGTTGGATGTACGTTAAGTAAAAAGGATGATAAGGAAGAAATTATGAAAGTGATGCTAAATGTAGATGCTATAATTGCAACAGCACCAACATATGACTTAATGCCAACAGCAACATTTTCAAAATTCATGCATAGAAATCTAGCATATGAATCAGCATTCTTAGAATTTATTGGTGCAATTGAACATAAAGATAGAGTTGCAGGTTTAATCGCAGTTGGAGGATCTACTCGTTCTTGGCAGTCAATGGCACTTGAGAGCATGCAGGCTACATGTTTTACAAATGATTTTAAAGTAGTTGATATGTATTTAGCAACAAGGGTTCCGGCACCAAAACAGTGCTTATTACATGATGATATGATAGAACGTGCTCATAAAATGGGTGAAAATATAATGAAATCATTAAATACTCCAGTAGAAGAAAGAACTTGGCTTGGAGAAGAAGGTATGGGATGGTGCCCACATTGCCATTCAAATGCATTAATTCTTGGAGAAGTGCAATGGGACGGGCTACATTACCCAGTTGAATGTCAAGTTTGCGGTGCTGGTGGAAACTTAGAAAAGACAGAAGACGGAAAATGGAAATTTGTTATACAAGAAAATGGATTAATTCGTGATCGTACATCTGTTGAAGGCAGAGGACATCATGTAAAGGAAATCATGCATACACAGGGTGGTTTCTATACAGACGAGAATTTGGCAGTTGTTAAAGAAAAATTTGCAAAATATAAGGAATTAAAGTTTCCTACAATTGAAATCAATAAATAATTAATTCCGTATTACTAGAGATATGTAGTTTAAAAAAATTATAGCATTGGGAAATGAATGATGTCATTTAATGGCGTTGTTCATTTTTTTATTTCGTAGAAAGTTGCATTAAAGTCAAGTACGAGGATAGTGTGGTTTGCTTACATAAATTATAAATAATGCAGATTAAGAGAAAATAAGAAAGAAAATGCATTCACATCTTGAAAAAATCATATTAAGTTTTAAGTAGAAATTTATCACATAAATTTTCCTGAACAGGATATTGAATATTATTCATTCTATTCTTTTCATAAATTACTTAAATTATTATACACAGTATTTCGTAAGTTATTCGACAGTTTTTATTAATGTGTCTTATATCCAACAAGCTTTTATAATATTGATGATTGAAATGAGAAATCCATCAAAATATAATATACACATGTCGACAAAACAATGACTATTAACGGAGGATGAATTTATGAGAAAAATATTAAAGCATCGTTTTAGTATATTGCTTATATGGATTATAGCCACAATAGTATTCGTAATTAATCAACCAAATTTTAATGAGGTACTAAGTCAGAAGGGTGGAGCTACTATAAGTGAAAACTCACCATCTGTAGTTGCTCAAGAAATGATAAATAAAATGGGTGATTCTAAGGGCGACTCATTGCTGTTAGTATTTAACAGCGATAAGGAACTCTCAGATGGTGATTTGAATAATATTGAACAGGGTATAGATAAATTAAATGAAAATAAAGAAAAATTGCAAATAAATGATATTATAGATCCATTCAGTAAGCCTGAAGCAAAAGATCAAATGATATCAAAAGATAATACAACTGTACTCGTATCAATTTCTTTTGAGAAAGGTGAAAGAGATAGCAATGCTGTAATACAAGATTTTAATAATGAAATCAAAGATGTTAAGGTAAATCATTATATCACAGGTTCACTTGCCATAAATAATGATTATCAAAATGAAGTAGCAAAGAGTGTTGATAAAAGTGCTGTAATAACTGTAGGATTTATATTAGTTGTACTAGTGCTTATGTTTCGTTCAGTTGTTACACCTTTAGTAACTCTTCTAGCAGTTGGGTTATCCTATGTATCGTCAATGGGTATTATAGGTGTGCTAGTTAATAAATTTAATTTTCCTATTACAAGTTTCACTCAAATGTTCATATGTTTAGTACTTTTTGGAATTGGAACAGATTATCATATACTTTTACTTAATAGATTTAAAGAAGAGTTATCTAATGGATTAACTATAGATGAAGCTATTATAAACAGTTATAAAACTTCAGGTAAGACAATATTATATAGCGGCTTAACAGTTTTAATGGCTTTTGCAAGTTTAACTTTTGTACAATTTTCTATATATAGATCAGCTAATGCTGTTGCTATAGGCATAGCTATTCTTTTAGTAGAAATGTTTACTTTTACTCCTATAGCTATGAAATTATTAGGTAGTAAGTTATTTTGGCCTTCTAAACAAGCAAGTGGTCATAAAGAAAGTGGTTTATGGGGAAGAATAACTTCAATGTCAGTTAGGCATCCAGTAGTTTCATTGTTAGTTGTTGCAGCAATACTTACTCCTGTAATAGCACTTAATGCAAATAAATTATCTTTTGATAATATTAAGGATTTAAGTGATTCAAATGAATCTGTAAAAGGCTTTAATATTATTACAGACAAGTTCAGTGCAGGAAAGGTTATGCAGACTACTGTTGTTTTAGAAAGCGATGAACCTTTGGACAATAATGAAGATTTAGCAGTTATAGATAATATTACTGAAAAGCTTAAAGGAGTAAAGGGAATAAAAGAAGTATCAGGACCAACTCAGCCTATGGGAACTATAATAGATAATTTTTATACAAATAAGCAGACAGATACTGTAGTGAATGGATTATCTAGTGCAAATGATGGGATTGGAAAGGTTAAGGATGGATTAAACAAGATGGATAACAGTCTATCAGCTCCAGATTTTTCATCAGTTAAAAATCTATCTGAAGGTACTGGTAATCTTGAAGGTGGAATGGATGCAATAACTAATGGATTAGTAAAAATCAATGATGGAATTGCACAAGGAGCAAATGGTGCAGATAACCTAGCATCAGGTATAGGGCAGCTTAAATCAGGCTTAGCTCAAATAAATGGTGGACTTAATAATATTTCAAGCAAAATCACAGAAATAAACAATGGATATAATACACTTGGAGAAGGATACAAGTCCCTAGAGACATCTATAAGTCAATTAAAGCAGATGTCATCAATGATGCAAGGAAGTATCGCAAAAGTTGATGAAAAATTACCAAATGATCCAGATGTAGCAGCACTTAAAGAGATGATTAACAAATTAGGTTCTTCACTAGATAGCATTACTTCAGCAATGAATACTGCTAATAATAACTACGATAAACTTACTTCTGGCTTAAATCAGGTCAATGATGGTTTAAAAACAGTTATTGCTAGTACAAGCTCAGATTCAGAGTTTGCAAAAGGTATTAATGAACTTGAAAATGGTGCTAAAGCACTTTCTAATGGATTAAAACAAGGTAGTGCTGGACAAGAACAAGTTATTTCAAGTATGTCACAACTAAGAAATGGTGCTGATAAAATTAAAACAGGACAAGATTCCTTATACAATGGATTAAATAATCTTAGTGGAGGAATGACAAAACTAAAGGATGGATTAAACGGAAGCAGTAATGGATTGTCTAGTATATCAAATGGAATTGATAAGAGTAACGATTTTTTAAATCAGCTTACTAATACAAAAAGTTTTTATATACCAGATGAAGCTTTTAGTAATTCAGATATAAGTAAAATGTTTGATGCATATATGTCTAAAGATAGAAAAATAGCTAAGTTAACTATAACTTTAGATTCAGAGCCATATTCTGATTCTTCAATTAATCTTATAGATAATATAAGTACTGTAGTTCAAAATAATCTTAGTGGTACAAAGCTTTCTAATGTAAAATATGGAGTTGCAGGGGCAACAGCTAATTCTAATGATTTAAGTAATGTTGCAACACATGATATAACTTTTACTCAAATAATAGTATTAGGGGCTATATTTATATTACTGGTTATCGTAATAAAATCATTTTGGATTCCAGTTTATATAGTAGGTTCACTTGGAGTGGCTTATTATGCAGCTTTATCATCAACAGCTTTTATATCAAAAATGTTATTTAGCAGTGCAGCAGAAGGGTTGTCTTGGAATGTTCCTTTCTTCTCATTTATAATGATAGCTGCACTTGGTGTTGATTATAGTATATTCTTGATGATGCGCTTTAAGGAATATCCAAATATTTCTGCAAAAGAAGCTATAGTTTTAGCATCAAGAAAAATAGGTGGAGTAGTAATGTCAGCAGCTATTATTTTAGCTGGAACTTTCGCTACCTTATATCCTTCAAATATTGTTATATTAATGGAACTCGCAATAGCTGTTGTCATAGGATTATTCCTATTAGCTTTTGTTTTACTTCCAATAGCAATACCAGCGCTTATGTCACTATCAGAAGATATTTCAAAAAAATCGAATACTAAAATGAAAGAAATTGCACAAGCAATGAAAAATAATAATTATATAGAAGAAATATAGATTTAATCAAAATAAAGGTGCCGAAAAAATTGAGGCACCTTTATTTTTGCATTGTACCAAGTATACACTATAGAGATATAGGTATGCTTCGATGATTTGGATAGAGAGAGTCTAAAGATAACATGAAGTTAAAACATTTCTATTATAATAGCAGCTAAATCTTTAGGTGGAACATTTATATCATCATTAAGCCACTGTTGCACAACTCCAATAAACCCTGAGATTGTATAAGGAATGTAATAATAGGCTTTTGTCTTAGAAAATGAACTGTTTACTGGTAAATTAGCATATTTTATAAAGTTCTTGAATTTTTCTATAAAAGCATAATCTCCATCATGGCCAAGTAATATTTTAAACATATCTGCATTGGTTTTTATGAATTCAAGTAAATAAGTTAAAAATGATAATAAATTATCATAGGAGGCTGTTTCTTCTGAAAATTTGTCATAAGCCTCAGTAAAATCATTGAATAATCCTGTTTCGATTTTTTCTAACATATCATATATATCATTGTAATAAAGATAGAAAGTTGATCTGTTAACATCAGCCAAGTCAGTAAGTTCTTTAACAGTAATCTTATTTATTTTCTTTTCAGACATAAGTTTTGTTAAGGCTTCTATTAAAACTTTCTTAGTTTTTCGTGTACGTCTATCTACTTTATTTTGCTCCATAATAAAAAACCTCCAAGTAAGCAGTTATGATTAGTACATGTCAAATAAATTAATCATTATATATTAAGTAGTTTGGCTATAATTACAAAAAGTATTAATAAATCCTAATTGAAATAGATAATTGTAATAGAATTGTATAAAGTCAGTGCTTTAAATTGATTATAATTTTAAGTATAATACTTTAAGGAGTACTAAGGTTAAAATTAAAATAGGATTATCCTAATTTAAAGAAATGGAGAGAAGTAATGACAGATTACCATAAGTTATTAGGCATAGAAAAGAATGCATCCAAAGAAGAGATAAAAAAGGCCTATGAAATGCAAGTAGAGAAAATAAAAAAAGAAGTGGTTAATGAAAAAAGACTTAATCAATTTTTAAAGATATTTGATGAGGCTTATGAAGCTTTAATCAGCTTAGAGGAAAATCAATCGGTTAAAGAAAATTTAACAGTAGCTATAAATCCAAAAGAAATACAAAAAGAAAAAGATTATAGTAATGAAGATGAAGCTTATACAAGTAGGCGTAATTCTAAAAGTAAAGCAAAAAGTTCTGGAGGGAAAAGTAATAATCTAAAGAGAAAAGAAACTTCAAGAAATAAAGAGAGAAAAAATAGATTAAACGATGATAAAGAAGAAAAAGGAAGAAAACAAAGAGCAGCCGAAAAGAAATCGCAAAATGATACTAAAAAGGCATTTAATTTGGTTATGCTACCATTTAAGATATTGGTGTTCCCATTTATAGTTGTGTTATCAGTAATAATAGCAGTATTACAGGTTATAAACATAATTTCGTGGATAGCAACTAAAGTATTAATCGTTGGATCTATATCTGTGGGAGCCATACACTTATATCAGGTTAAAATGGGACAAGCGATAAATTATAATATATTAATTTTGGCTGGTGCAGTATTAGTAGCATCATTTTTCTTACCATACATCTTAAAGTTATTATTAAAAGTTTTACAAACAATAAATGATGTATTAAAAGGCTTTGTTTTTTAGGATACATAAAGGAGTTATTAAATGAAATACTATTTAGCACCCATGGAGGGAATTACTGAATACATATATAGAAATTCTTATGAAAAGTTTTTTGGAAACGTGGATAAATACTTTACACCTTTTATCGTCCCAAATGAAAGTAGAAGTCTTAAGACTAAGGAGCTTGTAGATGTCCTGCCTGAAAACAACAAAGGCATGAATATAGTACCTCAAATACTTACTAACGATGCAGAAGGATTCATTAATACTTCTAGAAAATTACAACAACTAGGTTATAGCGAAGTTAACTTAAATTTAGGATGTCCTGCTAAGACTGTTGTCTCAAAGAATAGAGGCTCAGGATTTTTGGCAAAAAGGGAAGAACTAGACTCATTTCTAGATGAAATATTCAAGATGGATGATATGAAAATTTCTATAAAAACTAGAATAGGAAAAGATAATCCAGAAGAATTTTATGAGTTAATAAAAATTTATAATAAATATCCTTTGGAAGAGTTAATTATTCATCCTAGAACACAAAAAGACTTTTATGGAAATAAACCTAATTTAAATGTATTTAGAGATGCCTTATCACTAAGTAATAACCCAGTATGCTACAATGGAGATATTTTCACAATTAATGATTATAATAAATTAGTAGCGGATTTTCCTGAGGTAAATACAGTAATGCTAGGAAGAGGCATACTTGCTATCCAGGGTTGATTAACATAATAAAAAATGATATTAATATAAGCAAAAATATATTAAAAGATTTCCATGATGAAATTTTAAATAGATATATAAAGGTGTTTCCAGAAGATATATATGCAATAAATAGAATGAAGGAACTATTTGGATATATGATCTACATATTTTCGGATAATAAAGAATACGCTAAAAAAATAAGAAGTGCACAAAAGTTAAGCGATTATACTGAAGCTGTGCAAAGTTTATTTACAGAGCAAGAAATTATAAAAGAAGCTGGATTGTTTTATAATAAGAAATAAAAAAATCGGAGGCGACTGTGGTTAAGTTCCGTATTGTGCTTTACACTCTTTTCATAGGTGTAGATTTTTTTCACGCATCTGCCTTTTCGAACGCATGTGAGAAAAACTTGGCAGGCGAATATGATTTATTTTTTTATTCTTTATATAGTAATTAACCCAGGTAAAATAGACTACTATAAAAGTTATTCACAAATTTAATTGTATTATAATTTCCTAAAGAATAAAAAATAAGACCTGATTTTAATAATAATATTAGAATCAGGTCTTATTTAATTGGGCAGAAAATTAAAAGATATTCTAAAATAGATACGTATATAGTATTGATATTTAATCTGAAATTTATTCAAAAACATATATTGACAATTAAGGATTACAGTTGTATTCTAATTATAGATTACAATTGTAATACAAAAAGAGGAGTGAAAGTTATGGGAGAAATACCTAAGATATCTGAGGCTGAATGGGAAGTTATGAAAATTGTCTGGACAGATTCACCACGTACATCAAATCAAATTATTGAGGCATTAGAAGATACAAAAGATTGGAAGCCTAAAACAATAAAGACATTAATAAGCAGACTAGTTAGCAAAAATGCACTTGGATTTAAAGAAGAAGGCAGAAAATACTTATATTATCCAATTGTAAATGAAAATGAATGCATACGTGCAGAGAATCAAACATTTTTAAGTAAAGTTTATAATGGAGCTATCAAAAATATGCTAGTAAGTTTTATAAAAGAAAGTGATTTAAGCAAAGAGGATATAGATGATCTTAAAAGGATATTAGACGAGAGGAATAAGTAGTGTATGTACGAGTATTTTAATTATCTTGATCAGCTATTTAAAATAATATTTCAAACATCTATCACTGGCAGCATATTGATTTGTTTCATTTTAATTTTTAGAAGATTTTACAAAGAGAGAATAGGTATAAAGTTTCAGTATGCATTATGGTTTTTAGTAATACTGCGTTTAACCATATTTAAGCTTCCTGAGAGCACTTTAAGCATGTTTAATCTTATAAATAAATTAGGAAAAAATATATTGTTATTAATTTCCAACAGGGAAGTACATTTTGGAAGTATGTTAGAAAATGGTAGCAGCCAAGCTAGTTCTATGTCTAATCATGATGTTATCCTAGGAACTATAAATTCTATTGATTTTAGCAATAACGAAATTAATGGGTATAGTTTATCAAGTTTAACTATATTGAGTTTTATATGGCTTATGGGCACAGTGTTTATACTCTCATATATCATGTTTGCATATAAAAGATTGAGAAATAAAATAAGCAGCGAGTGCATGCAAAGTAACATCGAATTTTTAGATGTTTTAAAATACTGCCAAAATAAAATGAAAATTAAAAGAGATATACTGCTAGTTGAGACTTCTAGCGTAAAGACACCAGCGCTACTGGGTTACTTTAATCCAATGATTCTAATTCCAACAGATATTCATAAGATAATATCTGTTGATAAATTAAGATATGTATTTCTTCATGAATTATCTCACTTTAAACGTAAAGATATAGTTATAAACTGGATAATAATTTTTTTAAAGACTATTTATTGGTTTAATCCAATTATTCATTATGGTCTTAGAAAGATGAAAGAGGATATGGAAATATGCTGTGATTCACTTGCACTTTCTTATACGGAAGATGAAGAAGTTGCGGAATATGGATTTACAATCATAAATTTGATAGAACATTTTTCAAAGTCAGTTCATTTAGTTGGGGCAACTTCCATAGTAAATAATAAATCTGAAGTAAAAAGGAGAATTGTTATGATAAAAGTTTTTAATAAAAAGGCCTATAGATTTTCTGCAATGGCAGTTGCATCTCTGCTTGTAATTAGCGGGATTGCGCTTACTGATGCAAAGGCATCTGCAAATATAAATGGAGCAAGTAATGCAGTAAATGTAGATAAAATTGATTATGCTTTTGTTAATGATCCTAATATAATAGGTGAGTGGCAAGGTGTAGATTTTGTTGAAAACATAGAAGATTTCAATGTAAATGATAAGAAATTCAAAGGTGATCTATATGTTAAAGAATTAAACTTTACAGAAGATGGGAAGGTAGCAAAAACTGTATTTACCTGGACTAAGGACCACATTCTTAATGATGCTGATAAAACTGATAGTAGTTATGTAATCAAAGATATTGATGGTTCAACTTATATGTTCTTTCAATGGAAGAGCGGGGATTATACAATTAGAGGAGAGAAACCTAGCTACTACGTATTGAAAAAAATTAGTTCTACCCCATCACTTAATACTAATATATCTGGAAATGAAGTTGAAACGAGAGCTGATAAAGTTGACTACCCTTTTATTAATGATTCTGAAGTAATTGGAAAATGGGATAGCGTTGATTTTGTCCAGGATATAAATAACTTTAATCCAGAGAGAAAGTCATGGAATGGAGATTTATATTTAAATAATTTAATCTTTGATGAAAATGGTAAAATAGAGAATAAAAATATAACTTGGACAAAAGACCTGGTTCTAAATACTAGCGATAAAACTGCTTCTAAATATATAATAAAAGAAATAAACGGTTCAAAGTATATGTTCTTTGAATGGAAAAATGGTGATTATATAGAAAGAGGAGCAACTCCTTGGTACTATGTTTTGAAGCAAGCTAAATAATAAAACAGAATAACATTAAAAAAATAGTCGTTCGCATAGATATCCAACTTTAAAATTAGATTTATGTGGTAACTTACCGAAATCATAAATATTTTGTTCCGAAAAGCTATGAAAATATCGCTGAAGATTCTAAGCAGCAGATTTCACCACTTTAGCATGCTCCCGCTTTCAGCGTGACAAGCTAAAGTGGAACAATCTACAACTAAGAATCTTAGCAGCTCATTTTCAAATGTTTTCTACACAAATATATTTATGATTTCTAATTAAGATAACCAATTATATATAGTGAATTATGTTCACATAATAAGTCTAAAATTAGTGCTGTTCATCTATAGAATGGCTATTTTTTATGTGAAAATTTCTTAATATTTACAATGTAAAAATGTAGTATCATATTATTAGAATTTATGGAAAAGTTACAGCAACAGAAGAGTCATGGAGTATGATGGAAAAGATTTATTGTTTTTTTTAATTTTACGGGAACATTTTTGTTTTCTGCCCCATCTAATTATTGTAATACTTAGCTAGGTAGTATAAATTAAGGAGGAAAAAGATGGAGTTGATATCATTTTTTGATTATAGGAAAAAGTCAACAGTATCTAAAGCGAAGAAAGGCGACAAAGAAGCTTTTTTAGCTCTTATAGATGAAAATAGATTGAATATTTACAGAGTAGCCAGAGGGATTTTAAAGGATACAGTGGATATTGAAGATGCGATTCAAAATACAATAATAAAATCATTTCAAAAGATAAATTCTCTGAAACAAGATGAGTACTTTAGAACTTGGTTGATTAAAATTTTAATTAATGAATGTACACAAATATTAAGAAAAGGTAAGAGAGTTACTTATTTATCTGAAAATAGCGATACAGAGATCTATAATGATAGTTATGAAAATATTGATTTGACAAAGGCTATAAATTCATTAAGCGAAGAGTTAAGAGTGACAACAGTACTATTTTATTTTGAGGATATGAGTACTAAAGATATTGCAAAATTGCTGAAAATTTCAGATGGAACAGTTAGATCTAGACTCACAAGGGCAAGAACAAAACTTAGAGAAATAATGGGCGAGGTGGAGATATGATAGAATTAAATGATGATTTATTTGATGATAAAATAAGGAAAAAGCTAAAGGATGAAATTAATTATGTACCAAATGATATTAATAAAAAGATTGATAGTACACTTAGCAAAATAAATAAGAAAAGATTTACTATAAAGAAAGCTTGCTGCATATTGGTAAGCTGTATAGGGGTAACACTATTACTTGGAATGGCCATGCCAACATATGCAAGCAATATTCCTATTATAGGAAATATATTTAAAATGTTTACCAACAAAACTTATGAAAATTATGATCAATATGCTTCAGATTTAAACATAACCAAGGAAAGTAGCGGCTTAAAGATGACTATTGATAAAGTGGTTTACGATGAAGTTCAATTATCAATATTTTATACTATCGAAAGTGAAGAGGAAATACAAGATACTCCAAGATTTCCAGGAGCAAAATTAAGAATAAATGGCAAAGAAACGACTTTTGGCGCAGGTGGAACAGGAAAGTTTATGAATGATAATAAAACCTTTGTAGGTTCTATAGAGTACAATGTGTTAAAACATAATTCAATGCCTAAGGAGTTTCAAAATAAACATTTCTTGGGTGGATATGTAGAGATACCGGATAAATTTGTGTTAAATTTAGATATAGATGAAATAGGACTAGAGAATCCTATTAAAGGAACTTGGAACTTTAATATTCCTGTAAGTAGTGAGAAGGTTAATGGGAAAGTGAATGAAAAGGAGTGTGATATAGATTTAAGTAATATAGTTAGTGGATATCATATAAACAAAATTATTACAACACCACTAAATACAGTGATACAAGGAACACGTATGGATGATGAAGAAAATGCTAATAGATTATCTTTTGCTGTATTTGATAATAAAGGAAGATATATTAAAAACAAGTCAGAAGAAGCAGTAGGTGATAAAGATAAAGATGGAAATTATATAATGTATTTCAGTAATGGTTTTAAAGAAATTTATGATGATACTGATTACCTGACATTTATACCATGGAAATATAAAAATAATGATAGCAATGAAACTGAGAATAATATTACTGAAAAACTAAATTTAAAAGGAGAAACAAAGTTATATTCCAGTGATGGAAAAGAATATATGACTATTACTAAAGTAAATACTGAAGATGGAAAAACAAAGATTTATTATAAATCAAAATATGGAGTCAATGCAGCACCAATTGAAATAGTAGATAATAAAACTGGTGAAAATATAATCTCATTTAATGAGGATTATATTTTTGAAGAACAAAAAGAAGCTACTACTTATAATGCAGATACTGATGAGTATGCAATTACTTGTGATAAGGAAATTAAAGATGGGGACTATTCTGTTAAAACCATAGATAAATCAAAATCTATCGAAGTTTATGGTGATGAAAAATTCACAATAAAAATTAAATAGTAGATTATATATATTGGGAAAATAATTCTTCATAATAATTCTAAAAATATTGCTAGAATTTTAGCTGTAATAGTGAATTGTAAAATGTGCATTGTGAATTGAAACTATATTTTTGAAGGTGTCTCTTAGGCTTATAGAAGAGGCACCTTCATTTTTTTAGAGATAGGAGATTTAGGATTGCCGTGGATATTACTTATTTTATTTTAATAAAATATCAAAATAATTGGACTCTTTATGGCAAATCATTTAAAATTGATATAAGAAAATATAGGTTTATTTTTATTAGTGTGTATTTTAGGGCTTACTTAAGTATAGAAGAAAATTACATAAATTTTTGATACTAATAAAAACCTATTAGATTTTTTATATAAAACAATTTGGGGAGGAAACTTGATGAATTTACAAATTAAAGAGTTATTAGAAAAAAGAATACTAGTACTAGATGGGGCTATGGGGACTTGTATTCAGAATTATAAATTAGAGGAAAAAGATTATAGGGGCAATCTAAACATTTCTTGTAATCAAAAGGGAAATAATGATATTTTAAATCTCACTAATCCTAATATAATAAGAGAAATTCATGAAGCCTATTTGGAGTCTGGTGCAGATATAATTGAAACTAACACATTTAATAGTACGAGTATATCTCAAAAAGACTACGAAATGGAAGATAAAATATATGAACTTAATTTTGAAGGTGCAAAGCTTGCAAAAGAAGCTGCAGATAAATTTACAGCAGAAAATCCAGATAAACCGCGTTTTGTAGCAGGATCACTTGGACCTACAAATAAAACTGCATCTTTATCACCTGATGTTGAAAATCCAGGTTATAGAAATATAAGTTTTGATGAATTAGTTGAAGCTTATAAAGAACAAGTTTTAGGGCTTATAGATGGAGGAGTAGATTTAATTCTTATAGAAACAATTTTTGATGCATTAAATGCAAGAGCTGCTCTTATGGGAGCAAAGTCTGCATTTTTAGAAAAAGGCAAGGACTTACCTGTAATAATATCTGGTACTATTGCAGACAAAAGTGGAAGAATTCTTTCAGGTCAGACTTTAGAAGCTTTTGCAAATACTATGGTAGATGAAAGTATAATTGCAATAGGTCTTAATTGTTCTTTTGGAGCAAAAGATTTGATACCATTTGTAAAATATCTTTCAAAAACTCAAAATAGATACATAAGTGTTTACCCTAATGCAGGACTTCCAAATTCTTTTGGGGAATATGATGAAAAGCCAGAAGAAACTGCAGCTTTAATAAAAAGTTTAGCAGAGGACGGATGCCTTAATATTGTAGGTGGATGTTGTGGTACAACACCAGACCATATAAAAGCAGTAAGTGAAGCTATAAAAGACATTTCACCTAGAAAGATACCAGACATTGAAACTGAAACAGTTTATTGTGGTTTAGAAGCTCTTAGAGCAAATAAGGAAAATAACTTTATTAATATTGGTGAAAGAACAAACGTAGCAGGTTCAGCAAAATTTGCAAGATTAATTAGAGAAAAGAATTATGAAGAAGCTTTATCTATAGCTAAAGATCAAGTTGAAAATGGAGCGCAAATAGTTGATATTAACTTCGATGATGCTCTCTTAGATGCAAAAGAAGAGATGGATAAATTCTTAAAGCTTTTAGCAAGCGAACCTGAAATTTCTAAAGTTCCAGTAATGATAGATTCTTCTAAGTTTGAGGTTCTTGTAACTGGACTTAAAGCCATTCAAGGAAAGCCAATAGTAAATTCCATAAGCCTTAAGGTAGGGGAAGAAGAATTTAAGAGACAGGCGTCTATTATAAGAGATTTTGGAGCAGCTGTTGTAGTTATGGCTTTTGATGAAAATGGGCAGGCAGATTCCTATGAAAAGAAGATAAGTATTTGTAAAAGAGCTTATGATATTTTAGTAAATGAAGTTAATTTCCCTCCAGAAAATATAGTATTTGACCCTAATATCTTAACAATTGCTACAGGAATAGAAGAGCATAATAATTATGCGGTAGATTTTATTAATGCAACTAAATGGATAAAAGAAAATTTACCTTATGCAAAAGTAAGCGGTGGTGTAAGTAATCTTTCATTTGCATTTAGAGGTAACAATGTAATAAGAGAAGCTATGCATTCAGTATTTTTATATCATGCCATAAAGAATGGTATGGATATGGGGATCGTAAACCCTGGAATGATACAAATTTATGATGAAATTGATAAAGGCTTACTTGAAAAAGTGGAAGCAGTTATTTTCAATAAAAGTGAAAATGCAGCAGATGAACTTTTAGAATTTGCATCTAACTTCAATAAGATAGACAATAAGTTAGAAGAAAACAAGGAAGCCTGGAGAAATGACAATGTCAAAGAGAGATTAAAAACTGCTTTAGTAAAAGGCATAGACAAATATATTAAAGAAGATGTAGAAGAGGTAAGAACAGAATATAGCAAGTCCTTAGAAGTAATAGAAGGACCTCTTATGGATGGAATGAATGAAGTAGGTAAGCTTTTTGGTGATGGTAAGATGTTCTTACCTCAGGTTGTAAAAAGTGCTAGAGTTATGAAAAAGGCTGTAGAAGTTTTAAGACCATATTTAGAAGAGGAAAAAAGTAGCAGTGGAAGCATTAGTGCTGGAAAAGTAGTTTTTGCAACTGTAAAAGGTGATGTTCACGATATAGGTAAAAATATTGTGTCAGTAGTGCTTTCTTGTAATAACTTTGAAGTTATTGATCTTGGAGTAATGGTTCCTACTGAAGTTATTTTAGAGACAGCTAAGAAAGAAAATTCAGATATTGTTGCTCTAAGCGGCCTTATAACTCCATCTTTAGAGGAAATGGCAAACGTAGCAGAAGAGATGGAAAAGCAAGGATTTAAAATTCCACTTATGGTTGGCGGAGCTACAACATCAAAGGCTCATACAGCAATTAAAATTGCACCTAAGTATTCTGGTGGAGTAATTCATACAACTGATGCGTCAAAAGCTGTTGAAGCTGCTAAACTTCTTTTAAATAAGGATAAAAAAGCAGAATATCTTAATAAGATAGAATCAGAATATGAAACTTTAAGAGAAACATTTAACAAAGTACCTAGAAAATTTGTCACTTTAGATTATGCAAAGGAAAATAATTTCAAGAAAGAATGGGATAAAGAGCAAATCGAGAAGCCTAAAATGTTAGGTATAAAGAAATTTATTGATTTTCCTATAGGGAAATTAAGAAAATATATAGATTGGAGCTTTTTCTTCATTGCTTGGGATATGGGAATGACATATCCACAAATCCTTGAAGATGCAAAATACGGTGAAGAGGCTAAGAAATTATTAGCTGATGCTGAAAAAATGCTTGATAAAATGGAGCGTGAAAATATTTTAAAAGCAAATGCAGCCTTTGGTCTCTTCGAAGCTAATTCTGTAGGGGATAATATTGAAGTCTATAATGATTCTGAAATGATTAACTTTAATCTTTTAAGGCAGCAAGAAGTGAAAAAAGATAACACATATATGTGCTTATCTGATTTCATAGCTCCTAAAGATACTGGAATAAAGGATTATATAGGTGCTTTCATAACAACAGGAGGAATAGGCGCAAAAGAATACGCAGATAAGCTTAAAGCCTCTGGTGATGATTATGGTGCAACAATGGTTATTTTACTTGCAGATAGGCTTGCAGAAGCCTTTGCAGAATATGTTCATGAAAAAGTGAGAAAAGAATATTGGGCATATTCGCCAGATGAGAATTTATCCATCGAAGAAATATTTAAATGTAAGTATAGAGGAATAAGACCTGCAATTGGCTATCCTTCACTTAGAGATCATTCAGAAAAAGTTAAATTATTTAACTTACTTGATAAAGAAGGAGAACTTAATGTAAAACTTACTGAAAGTTATATGATGTCACCTACGGCAAGTACCTGTGGTCTTTACTTTGGAAATAAAGATGCCAAGTACTTTGACATTAATAAAATAGATCAGGATCAGTTTAACGATTATGCTCAAAGGAATGGCAGAGATAAAGGTGAGCTTAAAAAGCTTATGTATACAATTATAGATTAGGGGTTCTTCTTAGTAAAAGACAGGATATATTTTAATTTAAAAATATAATTATGTAGATTTTTATTTTATAACAGCAGTTTAGTGTGTCAGTATGGGATGACATGTTAAACTGCTTTTTCCAACATGTGCATAAGTATAACTTATTTTAAAATTCTACAGGAAGTAAATATTATCATATGGCTGCAAGTGATTATAAATCTGAAAGTAAAGTTTTTTAACTTATTTTACTATATGACCAAAAGCTTATTCAGTAAGCATATTTAACTCACATTATATATAACCCATAGAAACTTCATTTGATAAATTATATCTTATCTTAATGAAGTTTATATGGGGTATTTTTATCGATTGGAATTTTATTTGAATTAGTATATGCTTGCACCTTAATACAATTAGTTTTACTTTGAACTATCTGATGAATCTGAAGAACTTGTTATATTGCCTTTTTTAGAAGCAGACTTTTTAGCACTACCAGAGTAAACGCTACTAACAGAATTTTGTACTGAATCATCTGAATTTAGTATCTTTAGACCCTTAACGTCGTATGCATTTCTAACCATAATTTATGTTCCCCTTTCACTTTTTATAAACTAGTAAAATTTTGATAGACTTAATTTAGCTAACAAATATATTTTGTCTTGATTTCTTTAGTTTATGACAGGAAGTTTATCACTTTGAATGATTATTATAGTATTATAAATCAGTTGGAAACGGTGAAATTACTATTGAAAATAAGATTAGCATATTGTATAATGATAGAAATTAAAATTTAGGAGAAAATATTATGAAAGCATTTAATATGAAAAAAATAAATTTCATACATCATCACCAGTAAGACTTGGTCTGTTAAATAGGCAGATACAAGTCTATAATTCGTAGGCTTGTATCTGCTGGTGATGATAAATTAAATGTCAGTAATAATTTGTTAAGCCATGTAGGATATATGCCTGCATGGCTTTTTGTCATTTAAAGCAAAATATAAAACAATTCATTTATCAAATATAAAAATTAATTATTAAAAGGAGATTAAGATTATGAAGAATAATAAAATACAACCAAGTATATTACCAGGATTTATGGAACTATTGCCCAAGGAGCAACAAATATTTAAAGACATAGTAAGAAAAATAACTAAAGTATATGAAGAAAATGGATTTTTGGAAATTGATACTCCAGTCATTGAAAAGTCCGAAGTATTATTAGCTAAAAGTGCAGGAGAGACAGAAAAACAAGTTTATAGATTCAATAAGGGAAGTAATGATTTATCTTTGAGATTTGATTTGACAGTGCCGTTTGCAAGATTTTCAGCACAGTATTTTAATGAATTAAGCTTCCCATTTAAAAGATATCAAATTGGAAAGGTATATAGAGGTGAAAGAAATCAGAGAGGAAGATATAGGGAATTTTATCAATGTGACATTGATATCATAGGTAATAACAAGCTTAGTATTAATAATGATGCATTTGTAATCAGTATGGTTTCTAAAGGATTTAAGGCTATCGGTTTAAAAAAATATAAATTTCAAATAAGCAATAGAAAGATATTATCAGCTGTTTTAAAGGATTTAGAGATTGTTAATGCAACTGAAGTTCTAATATTAATTGATAAATACGATAAAATAGGAGATGAGGAGTTTAAGGAATCATTAAATGAATTAATTGGAATAGAAAAAGCAGATATTATTAATAAAATCATAAATTTAGATGGAAGTAATGAAAATATATTAAATCAACTAAAGAATTTAAATTTCAATACAGAGGAGTTTAAAAAGGGTTTAGAAGAACTTGAAGCAGTTAAAAAAATGCTGAAGATTTTTGGCGTAGAAGATAATGAATATGCAATTAACTTAAAAATAATAAGAGGGCTAGATTATTATACAGGGACAGTATTTGAAACATTTTTAATGGAAAATGAAAAATATGGATCTATATGTTCAGGTGGAAGATATGATAACTTAGCACAAAATTACACAGATAAAGTATTACCTGGAGTAGGTATATCCATCGGTCTTACGAGATTATTTTTTGTATTAAAAGAAATAGGATTTCTTAATAGCTACAAGTTAGAAAAATCAATGGAATATTTAATAATACCGATTGGTGATACGCTTGAATATTGCACTGAGATATATAAAAAATTAATTGATAAAGAAAAATATGTAGAAATATATCTTGAAGATGATAAATTAAAGAAAAAACTTAACTATGCAAATAAATTGGGGATACAGAAAGTGATATTAATAGGTGAAGATGAAGTAATAAGCAAACAAGTTAAAATTAAAGATATGATTAGCAGTGAAGAAAAAGTGATTAGTATCGAAGAAATTTAAAGTTTGGGATTAGTGTTTATTTATAGAAATTAATTTGAGTATATTGAAATTTAGGATTCTCTATATTAAGAAAACAAATTATATTTTTCATGGTATAGATATCCAACTTAAAAGATATACTTATACTTTATTATTTGTATCTAATTTCGGTTTTTCCACACATAAATCTAGTTTTAAAGTTGGATATCTATATTTCCATATAAAAACACTATACTTTAGCTGAAATGTAGTGTATACTACAGTAGATTTATGAATGTTTAAAGTGCTAGTTTTGATGTTTATATTAAGAGTTATCTTACAATCTTTTTTTATAATTTAACCATTCATAAATTACAGATATAAAAAATTAAGCAATTAATGAAATAAAAGGTTGCTATTTAAAATAAAAGCTGTTATAATAAATTTTGTAAGAAAAAGAAAAAGGTTTTTTATAGATAGTATGGATTTCTCCTTTTAGAGAATTATATGAATCGATATTAATCTTTAATTTTAGAAGGAGGAATTGAATATGCAAGATAAAACTTTAGTATGTAAAGATTGTGGAAATGAATTTGTTTTCACAACTGGAGAACAAGAATTCTACAAAGAAAAAGGATTTGACAACGAACCAGTTAGATGTCCTGATTGTAGAAGAGCTAGAAAGCAACAAAATAATAGAAGATAGTTTTGATTATTTTAGGAGTTATAAGATTTTCTTATAACTCTTTTTTGATTCTTTAGAGGTGTGCGTAAACACAAAAGTATTCGCAAAGTATAATGAAAATAGTTTTATTTTCGCAGGAAATTACAATTAAATCAGTGGTATTGTACCCTCTGTGGGTATAAATTATGGAAAAGGCTGATTTAGAAGATCATGTTTTAGAGGAGAATAAAAAAGAAAATGTATTCGCCTATCAGAGGTTGATATGTAATAAATCTCCAGATCCAAAGTAGTCTGCGATTTTGTTCTATAGTCTGAAAATATTAAAATATATAAAAAAACAGGTGAGAAAAATGATACGATAATTGCTACATTTTAGATTTTATAGTAAATAAATTTTTGCTATAGAGGTTTTTATAATGTGAGGGTTCTTGAGTGGTTAATCCCTAAAAGCTGCTTTCCAAAAAATTAGTTAATACCAAACCAATAATAGAGCAAAGAATCTATTTTATATTTTGAGAAATTCTTGAACTTATAAAAAATCAACGTAGGAATATCTTATGTTGATTTTTTTTATTTATGGTGGTACAATATCATTAAATTTGAAATTTGAGGTGAAATGATGATTAAATTTTCTTGCTAATTTTTAAAGTGCAATATAATAGAGGAGTGAATGAGTGGACTCTGTTTATTTTGTTGTACCTATGCAAGAAAGTTATTCTATTTTCTCTTAATATATATTTTATGTTATGCTATATAAATTAGCTAAACTATGTGTATTTATGAGCTGTAAGAATAATAATTTCTTGCAGCTCTTATTTTTTTCTAAATTATAATTATAAGGAGGTGAAAAGTATCATGGAAAATAAAGATACAAATCTAACACATGACAATCTTCATATAAAGCCGGATACTTCAAGCGACGTTTATATTTATATGAAGTAGAAGCAGTCGCCTAATTTTCCGACTTTGTTATTTTAGATTAATAATAAACTAATTACAAAGGAGGACAAATGAATGTCTTTAATAAATGTTACAAACCTTACCTTCTCTTATGATGGGAATTACGATACTATTTTTGAAAATGTTAGTTTCCAAATTGATACTGATTGGAAATTGGGATTTACGGGAAGGAATGGACGAGGAAAGACTACTTTTTTGAATCTTTTACTTGGAAAATACGAATATACTGGAAATATTTCAAACAACGTAAATTTTGAATACTTTCCGTATGAGGTAGAAGAACAAGAAAATTTTACAATAGATGTTATAAAGGAAATTAGCCCAAATTCAATGGATTGGGAAATAGTGAAAGAATTATCCATGTTAGATATAGATGATGATATTCTATATAGACAATTTTATACTTTATCAAAAGGAGAGCAGACCAAGGCATTGTTAGCTGCTATGTTTTTGAAGGAAAATTCCTTTTTGCTTATTGATGAACCTACAAATCATTTGGATGCTGAGGCTAGAAAAAAACTTAGTAATTATTTAAGAAAAAAGAAAGGATTTATTTTAATTTCACATGATAGGGCCTTTTTAGATAATTGTATAGACCATGTTCTTTCAATAAATAAGACCAATATAGAAATACAGAAAGGTGATTTCTCAAGTTGGTGGGAGAATAAAAAGAGACAGGATGGATATGAGTTAGCAGAAAACGAAAAACTTAGAAAAGACATTAATCGTTTATCGGAATCTGCTAAGCGAACTAGTAGCTGGTCAAATGAAGTGGAGAAATCGAAAAAAGGAACAACTAACTCTGGCTCTAAGCTTGATAAAGGCTATGTTGGTCATAAATCTGCTAAAATGATGAAGCGTTCCAAATCAATTGAAAGTAGACGAGAATCTTCAATTGAAGAAAAATCTAAGCTTTTAAAAAACATTGAAAGCTCAGATAGCTTGAAGATCTCTCAGCTTGCTTATCATAAAAATAAGCTTTTGGAACTCGAAAATGTGTCGATATTTTATGAAGATACAATGGTTTGTAAAGATGTCAATTTTAGTATTGAACAAGGTGAAAGAATATCACTTAAAGGTAAAAATGGAAGTGGAAAATCAAGCATTATCAAGCTTATTTGTGATGAGAATATAAAATATACAGGTACCTTTAGAAAAGGCAGCGGACTAAAAATATCATACGTGTCACAGGATACTTCTTATCTTAAGGGAAACTTGACTAACTATGCTCTTGAAAACAGCATTGATGAAAGCCTTTTTAAAGCAATTTTGAGAAAACTCGATTTTTCAAGAGAGCAATTTGAGAAGGATATATCATCCTTTAGTGGTGGGCAAAAGAAAAAAGTACTGATTGCAAAAAGTCTTTGTGAAAAAGCTCACTTGTATATTTGGGATGAACCCCTTAATTTCATTGACGTTATTTCTCGTATGCAGATAGAAGAGTTGTTGCTTGAATATTCACCAACACTACTTTTTGTAGAACATGACAGTGAGTTTTGCAAAAATGTTGCAACAAAGATTGTGGAGCTTTAGTTAAATCAATTTAAACTTATTAAAGTGGGGAGCAAGGGCTCTCCACTTTTTGGTTATCTATTATTTAAGTATTTTTATTTACATATTTCTTCATAGCTTCAAAACTCTCGTTGCTTATAACATGTTCAATTCTGCAGGCATCTTCAACAGCAACTTTCTCATCTACACCAATAGATTTTAACCAGTTAGAAAGAAAAGTGTGCTTTTCATAGACCATATTTGCTATTTCTTTACCTGCGCCAGTGAGAACTATATTTCCATCATCTGTTATAGATATATATTCTTTTTCGCGAAGATTTTTCATAGCAACGCTTACACTGGATTTTTTAAAATTAAGCTCTGTAGCAACATCAATAGAACGAACTGCATGTGATTTTTGGCTTAAAATTAAAATTGTTTCTAAATAGTTTTCGACTGATTCATTTATAGCCATATAAAGACCCTCTTTCAATAAAATCTATGTAATGAAATTTAAATTTTAATGAAGTAAGTATATCATAATGTATATTTAACATCAAATTTAGAGGAAGAATAGTATATATGAAAATCATTGTGATGAGAATATAAAATATAAAGGTACTTTTAGAAAAGACAGCAGACTTAAGATATCATAGGAGTCACAGTATACATTCTATCTGTGATTTTATGAGAAAAGTCATTAATGCACTGGACAATCTTACTAGAATATATTAAACTAGTATCAGTTAGTTGAGACTAACTGATACTGTTTTATTATCCAATAGTTCAATTGTTTTGAATTTTTGTGATGATTTTATCATACATGTTATTGTGAAATAGGGGCACTATATAAATATAATATTGAGTTAGTTAAGACTAACTCTGAATAGAATATTAGGTAACAATAAAAAAGATGAAATTAAAAATTTTTAATATTTATAGATAAAACATAATAGTTAAAGTAAATTATATTGGCGAATTGCCGAAAAGTAAATTAACTTAAAAATATTATTATATAGTTAGATAGGAGAGGTGAAGATAGAAATGAGTATTGTTATAATTGGTGGTCATGATCGAATGGTTTGTGAATACAAAAAAATATGTAAGAATTATAATTGTAAAGCAAAGGTTTTTACTCAAATGCAAGGTAATTTGAAAAAGCAAATTGGAAAGCCTGACTTGCTTGTATTGTTTACAAATACTGTATCGCATAAAATGATACAATGCGTGTTATCTAATAATGATACAAATGAAGCTGAATTAATACGATGTCATCAGAGCAGTGGAACTGCGCTAAAAAAAATACTAGAATACAAGTGTTCTAATATTAATAGTAATAATTAAAGTTTAAAATTTATTTAAAGGAATTCAGAAATATTGTACAACTATTTTAAGTAGCCGTACAATATTTCTTTTTTATAAAATTGGATTATGTTTTGGAGCTAAAGATAATGTTTTGGGCTTGTAAGAAAAAAATGGAATATAGTATAATTCAGTATAGTTAGTTAAGACTAACTTAGCTGGAGTGTTTAAATTATAAATATAAGAGGTGAATTAGTTTGGAGAGAATAGATATCCCAGGGTGTGGTAGTATTTGCATGCATGAAATATTTCCTGGAATTGTACTTAACTATGAAGAGTTTAAGTGTAAAGAGTTATCATTATTCGCAAATGAACAAGTCATGCCAAAAATAAGTGGGGAAATGATTGAAATCGGATATTGCCATGAAGGACGTATTCAGTGTGAATTTGAGGGAGGCGTATGTGTATATATGGGAAGTGGAGATTTGTATGCAGGGCTTATGGGAAAATATCCTCCTGTTAATACATTTCCAGTCGCAGAGTATAAAGGAATTTCCATATACATTTATATTGATGAAATTTCTAAGTGTTTACCTGAAATTTTAAAAGACGCCTTGATTGACATAAATGCTTTTCAGAAGAGGTTGTTTCCCTCAGAAAAATATTTCGTAAAAGTTGGAAACTGCATTAATTGGGTAGGGGGAAAGATAGAAAGAATTTTTCTTGATTTATTTAGTTTGCCTGATTTGCCAGAAGCAGTTATAGAAAGTTATTTAAAGATTAAAGTGTTAGAACTTATTTTGCTTTTAAATGAAACTTGTGCCAATGAAAATGAAGCTAAAAATAAATACTATTTGAAAGCGCAAACTGAAACTGCTAAAAATGTTCATGATGAGCTTGTTAAAAACCTGTCTAATAATATTACACTTAAGCAGATAGCAGAAAAATATAATATAAGTCAATCAGGGCTTAGCAGTTGCTTTAAAGCAATTTATGGTAAAAGTATCGCAAAATATATAAAGGACTATCGAATAGAATATGCTGCATCTTTGCTTAGAAAAACTGATGAAACTGTTATGAATATATCAGTGACAGTTGGATATGAAAACCAAAGCAAATTTGCAGCAGCTTTTAAGGAAGCAATTGGGGTGAATCCAACAGAATATAGAAAAGGAGATATGACTACGTTTGAAAATTTAACTTTATGAATCTAAATGGTATCTACCCCAATAATAATCTAAATTATTAATTTATAAATGAGTGTTAATCTACGTTAAATTGTAAAATGGTACGTATTATAATCATATTACTTTGAAGAAATTATATAGTAGAAAAGAGGAATTTAAATGAGTAAAAAGAAAGAAGGACTTTCAAGAATGATGGAGTTCGCTGGAAGGCATAAGTTTTTAACTTTGCTGGCATTTATTCTGTCAGCTATAAGTGCTGTTTTAGCATTAGGACCATTTATCTGCTTATGGTTTGTAGCAAGAGAGATTATTACGTCACTTCCAAAAGCACCTAATGTTAATGAACTTTCATTTTATGGATGGCGCGCTGTATTGCTGTCTGTAATAAGCATGATTATATATTTTATAGCACTTATGTGTTCACATGTTTCTGCATTTAGGATTGCAAGAAACATGAGAATTAAGGCTATTCATCATATAGTAAAACTTCCATTGGGATTTTTTTCAAGCAACAATACTGGGAAGCTCCGAAAGGTTATTGATGATAATGCAGGTTTAACAGAGACATTTTTAGCGCATCAGCTTCCAGATTTAGCAGGAGCGATAGTATCACCAATTGCAATATTTGTTTTACTGTTTATTTTTGATTGGAGACTTGGAGCAGTGTGCCTAATTCCTACAGTAATAGGTGTTCTTTGCTTGAAAAAATTGATGGGGGGAGAGAAAGCAGATTCTATAAAAAAATATCAAAATGCTCTTGAAGAAATGTCCAATGAAGCTGTGGAATATATCAGAGGAATTCCAGTAGTAAAAGTATTTCAACAAACTGTATTTTCTTTTAAGAGTTTCCACGATTCAATTAATAAATATAGTAAATTTGCATCTAGTTATGCTGCTGAGTGTCAGATTCCTATGACTATCTTCACAGTAGCTGTCAATGGGGCTTTCGCATTTTTGATACCAGTTGGCATTCTCGTTATTAAAAATACATCAGATTATAAAGGTTTTTTACTTGATTTTATATTTTATGTATTATTTACACCAGTAAGTGTTAATATGTTAACTAAGATAATGAAGATAATGGAAAACATCATGGTGGCTAAGGAGGCAGTTAAAAGGATTGATGCTATTTTGGATGAAAAGCCTTTAAAAGAGCCAGAAGATCCACAAAAAATAAATGGAAGAAGAGTTTCTTTTGAACATGTTACGTTCACTTATCCAGGAAATACGTCGCCTACAGTAGATGATATAAGTTTTTCTATTAATGAAGGTGAAACTATAGCATTAGTAGGGCCATCTGGTAGTGGAAAAAGTACGGTAGCAGGCTTAATACCACGATTTTTCGATGTTAATAAGGGGAATGTTAAAATAGATGGTGTTGATGTTCGGGATGTTTTAAAAAAGGATTTAATGGACAAAGTTTCCTTCGTATTTCAAAATACAAGGCTCTTAAAAACAAGTATCTTAGAAAATATTAGAATAGCAAAACCAAAAGCAACAATGGATGAGGTACTTGAAGCAGTTAGAGAAGCACAATGCGCAGATATTATAGAAAAGTTTCCAGAAGGCATTAATACGGTAATTGGTGGAAAAGGAATATATTTATCTGGTGGAGAGTGTCAGAGAATAGCTTTGGCTAGGGCTATATTAAAAGATTCACCGATTGTAATATTAGACGAGGCAACAGCATTTGCAGATCCTGAGAATGAGAGTCAAATACAAAAGGCTTTCGAAAAACTTACTAAAGGAAAAACAGTGCTTATGATAGCTCATAGATTATCTACTATATGTGGAGCGGATAAAATCTTAGTTATGTCAGGTGGAAGGATAAAAGAACAAGGAAAGCATGAAGAATTATTAAAAGAGGACGGCATATATGCTCATATGTGGAATGAGTACTGCAGATCTATTTCATGGAAGGTAACAAAGAAATTAGATGAGATTAACGATAGCTATTTCAAGAAAAGTAAGAGGTTAGGTAAAGGTAATGACAAGGAGGTTCTTATATGATTAATATGCTATGTGATAAATTTGCATTGACTAAGCAAGGTGCAAAAGATTTGCTACAAGGAATACTTTTTAGTACACTGGCAGATATTGCTTTAATGATTCCAGTGGGGTTAGTTGTTATGGTTATTAGAGATATGTTAGCTCCAATTACAGATGGTATAAACAGTAATTTACAACTGTCCAAATATATTATAATGATTCTTATAACATTAGTTATATTGTTTGCTGTAAATTGGATGCAATACAAATCTTCATTTATTGCAGTTTATGGTGAAAGTGCTAACAGAAGAATAAACTTAGCTGAAAGACTAAGAAAGCTTCCTTTATCTTTTTTTGGAATGAGGGACTTATCTGATTTAACAAATTCGATTATGGTAGATTGTACAGATTTAGAACATGTATTTTCGCATGCAATACCGCAGTTTATTGGTGCTATTGTATCTACAATACTTGTTGGAATTGGAATGTTGATTTTTGATTGGCGTATTGGAATTGCACTTTTGTGGGTAGCTCCTATATCGTTTTTAATCGTCATTTGCTCTAAGAAACTGCAAAATAAATTTAGCATAAAAAACATCGCTGCGAAACGAAAAGTGGCTGATGGAATACAGGAATGTCTAGAGACTATAAAGGATTTAAAAGCTTATAATCAAGAAAAAGAATATCTTTTAAAGTTAGATGATATTATAGATAATGCTGAAAAGATACAAGTTAGAAATGAGCTTACTACAGGAATTATGGTAGTTAGCGGACAGATGCTTCTAAAAGTTGGCTTTGCCACAGTGATTTTAATAGGTGGAACTCTTCTTGCAAAAGGAAAGACGGATTTATTTATATATTTAGTATTTTTGATTGCAGCTTCAAGATTTTATGACCCAATTTGTGATTCATTAATGAATCTTGCAGATATATTTTCATCAAGCCTTAAAATAGAAAGAATGAAGAAGATGCAAGATCATCCAGTTCAACTTGGATCAGAGATATACAAAACAAATGGATATGATATAATTTTCAATCATGTAGCATTTTCGTATGATAAGAAAAATAACGAAAAAGTTTTAAAAGACGTATCTTTTACTGCGAAGCAGGGACAAATAACTGCTTTAGTAGGTTTATCAGGAGGCGGAAAAAGTACAGTAGCAAAGTTAGCAGCAAGATTTTGGGATGTTAATGAAGGAAGCATAACTCTTGGGGGAGTAAATATAAATTCTGTGGATCCAGAAGTACTTCTTAAAAATTATTCTATAGTATTTCAAGATGTAATACTATTTAATGATACAATTATGAATAATATTTGTTTGGGGAAACGTAATGCAATAGACAAAGAAGTAATAGCGGCAGCTAAGTCAGCATGCTGTGATGAGTTTATAAAAAGGATGCCAGATGGATATAATACGGTGATAGGAGAAAATGGTTCAACTTTATCAGGAGGAGAGCGTCAAAGAATTTCTATTGCAAGAGCCTTGTTAAAAAATGCTCCTGTAATTTTATTAGATGAAGCAACAGCATCTCTTGATGTTGAAAATGAGACAAAGATACAAGAGGCACTTTCAAACCTTATTAAAGATAAAACAGTACTTGTTATTGCTCATAGAATGCGAACAATATCAGGCGCAGATAAGATAGTTGTATTAAACGATGGGTATGTAGCAGAGCAAGGAACCCCATCAGAATTATTAAAACAAAATAGAATTTATGCAAAGATGGTAGAATTGCAGCAGGAAAGTTCAAAGTGGAAGATAAAATAAAATTCTTTTAAGGTAGTAATTTATATATATATCCGTTGTAGCTTACCGAAATCACAAATATATTTATGATTTCTAGTGAAGATACAAACTTAAGGTTTCAGCAACTTTGTAAATATGTTCATGATTAGTTTATCTATATAGCATAGGACAAATGTATTTTTAAAAGGAATATAATTTTTAGATGATTTAATTTTAGAGTCAATATTAGATTTAATGAGAATCATTGCAGAACATAGTTAAATAGAGCATATTCTGAAGAATAAATATTCTAATATTCTAAAAAATATATATTCTTAAGAATTTTAGAATGTATATTCTCGACTATATGATAAATTAATAATTTACTTAAGTAATCAAGGGGAATCGAGCTGTAACAGGTAAGATTCTCTTTCTTTTTTATTTTCTAGGAGTCTATATTGAAGTGAAATCAATAGATATTGTAACGAGTATAAATTATGAAAAAGAAGGAACTAGATGGTTACATCTCAAGAGAAAATATATTTGACTTCAAAATTCTTCTCATATGGTTCAAAAAAGTAGATTCAAAAAATATGCTAGGCCGGTTATAAAATCAGATGAAATATGTTAAGCTTTTTGATATACTTAAAAATAGAAAAAATTATCTAGGTTTCTTTAAAATGTATTTGATTTTTATTAATCAGATTTGAGAGGAAGTTTTATCATGGGAGAATTATCAAATCTACCTAATATCGGCAAAGAAGTGGAAAGGCAATTGAATCAAGTAGGGATATTTACCTATGATGAATTAAAAGCAATTGGAGCAGAGCAGGCATGGCTTAAGATACAAGAAATTGATCCTTCTGCATGTATCCATAGATTGCTGGCACTGGAAGGTGCAATTCATGGTATTAAGAAAACAGAGTTATCAACGAAACGTAAAGAAGATCTAAAAGATTTTTACAATTGGAATAAAGGAAAATAGTTACTTATAAAAGGAGAATAAAAATGGTTTTATTAGTTGTAGATACACAAAAATTAATAACAAATGATAAATTATATAACTTTAATGCATTTGTATCGAATGTAGAGAAAATAATTAGTGAAGCAAGGAAAAACGATATTAAAATAATATATATACGTCATGATGATGGACCTGGGAGCGAGTTAACAAAAGGAACTGACGGATTTGAAGTATATGAAAAATTTCAACCAGTTAATGACGAAAAGATATTTGATAAAAAAGTAAACAGCGCGTTTAAAGGGACAGGCTTATTAGAATATTTAATGGATAAAGACGAAAAAGATATAATAATTGTAGGAATTCAAACAGATCTATGTGTTGACGCAACTATAAAATGTGGATTTGAGCATGGCTTCAATATGATAGTTCCTGCTTATGCAAATACAACAGTTGATAATAAATTTATGTCAGCAGAAAATAGTTATAAATATCACAATGAATTTATATGGAATGGAAGATATGCAGAATGTATCTCAATTGATGAAGCTATTAGAAGAATGAGTTAAATAAGGTGTAAATATTTTTTACAAGGAGAAATTATAAAATGAAATCCAATAATATATATGTTATCCATGGTTATACATCTTCAAGTAAATCAGAGTGGTTTCCATGGTTGAAAGAACAGTTTAAAGATAGCTCTATTAAGGTTAATGTTCCGGATATGCCTGATTCTGAAGATCCACATCTTGAACCTTGGATTAATCATCTTCATAAATGTATTATGGATATTGATAAAAATACGATATTAATTGGTCACAGCCTTGGATGTATCACAGCACTGCGCTATATTCTAGAGAAAAACATAAAAATAAAAGGTGCAATACTTATCTCAGGTTTCATGAATAAAAATCCTATGGATGAACAAACAGAAGGTCTTCAAGAATTTGTAGATAGTCTACTTGATGTTGCAAGAATAAAAAGTCTAATTCCAAAGAGAATAGCTATTACTGCAATAGACGATGACATTGTGCCGACAGAGGCAACGCAAAAACTAGCAGAAGAGTTAGACGCAAATCTTATTATTCTTGAATCAGGAAAGCATTTTATCGCGCGTGATGGGTATACTAAATTTCCTGTTTTGTTAAGTGAGATTAAGAAATTAATTGGCACATAGAATATATGTTATTTAGAGTGAATGGAATAGATAAAATATTCATAGTTCAATAATCGAAGAATAGAAGATTTACAAAATATGTTATGATTAAGGATATTGCGAAAGATAATATTTGAAGAAATAATAGATTTCTCTGAATAATAACAGACTATATTAGGATTATTTCTAGCATGGGTTTTTATGTAAAAATATATAGATAACGCAATCAGAAATGAGTAATATACTTTTGTGGAATGTTTCATTGGTAATTTTGATGGATGTGATTCTTTGGCTATAAGTTGTTCCAAATGTGCTAGTTCAAAAAGTGAGAATCGAAATTTTATATTTCGTTCTTCGAACTTTCTCTGTGAGCGCTTGTTCTTTGAGGCTAGCACTTTGGGTGCAACTTTATAGCCTTAGAATCACCCATCACAATTACCTAGAAACTGGAATAAAAGTATGTTATTCATTTCGGTGAGTTATATGCATAAGTTCAGGTATTAGTTGAGTTATCTATAGTTACAGATATTTATGGAATCATTTAACCATTATCGTATATAATTCACTACATTTAATTTTCTCTTAGGAGCAATTAATTCTTTGTTTAATGACTTATATCCTAGAGCGACACCATAATAGGCTTCATATCCTTCTGGAATACCGAGTTTTTTTGCTTCATCTTCTAATTTTAAGAAAAACGTTATGAGGCCAATCCAAACAGAACCAATGTTTAAGCTTTCTGCTGCTAAAAGCATATTTTGTATTGCTGCGGAGCAATCAACTTTTGGGGAAAGTGCGCTTTTATTACCAGATACAATTATTAAGGTTGGAGCATCGTATATTAAATTTACTTTGGGGTTTGATACCATATTTTTGATCCAACTGATTTCTGATTGAGCCATTAACTCTTTTGATTTATCATTGATATGTTTTAATATTTCTTTGTTTTGAATAACAGTAAAATGCCATGGCTGATCATTATGACCAGAAGGTGCATATATCCCAGATTCAATGATTAGATCTAAATCTTCTTGTTTTATTTGTGTAGGTAAATATGTTCTTACACTTCTCCTATTTCTTATAGCTTTCAAAACTTCATTCATTTCATATAATATCTTCCTTCCTTATTGGTTTTATAAAATAATAGCATTAATAGAATTATCATAAAAGTACGCACAAATTTGATATGTGATATCAAAAATGATACCATTAAGGTAATTAAATAGAAGATAGATTGTTACAAAAATGTGTTAGGAGAATAAATTAATGTCAAAATCAATTGATTTAGAATCGAATTGCCCGATGAATTTAACTATAAATATACTTAGAGGGAAGTGGAAAATAGCAATTCTTTGGCATTTGTCAAGAGGAACTATTAGATTCAATGAATTACAACGGTTATTAACTAATATTACTCAGAAAACACTGACAATGCAGTTAAGAGAATTAGAAAGAGATGGAATAATTTACAGAGAAGTTTATCCAGAATCACCACCAAGGGTAGAATATGGACTTACAAGCATTGGAGAAAGCATGGCGCCTATTTTAAGTGCAATGTGTGACTGGGGAAAAGGCTATAAAAAATTAATAAATGAAGATAATAGTGTTAGCTTATTATAGCAAATTCATATATTGGTTAATGGAAGATGATTTTTTTATTCTTTAGGAAATTATAAAGCAATTAAATCTGTGGATAACTTTATAGTAGTATATTTTACTAGGGTTAATTACTATAAAAGAATAAAAAAACAAATCATATTCGCCTACCAAATTTTTCTCACATGCGTTCGAAAAGGCAGATGCGTGAAAAAATCTTCAGCGCCACAGTCGCCTGCGATTTTTTTACTTATATGGCGAATACAATTATTTTAATGATGTAAATTTTGATTATATTAGTTTAAATGGAAGGGGAAATTAAATGGCAGAATATATAATAGCTGTAGATGAGTTTGATAAAGAAATAGGATCAATTGAAAAAATGGAGGCTCACCGTAAAGGAACATTACATAGAGCTTTTTCTATATTAGTATTTAATTCTAAAAAACAATTGTTATTACAGAAAAGAAATTTGGAAAAATATCATTCGCCTGGTCTCTGGACAAATACGTGCTGTAGTCATCCAAGATACGGTGAAAGTTTACATGATGCGATTTATAGAAGGCTTAAGGAAGAAATGGGTTTTACATGTGAACTTGAAGAAGTATTTAGTTTTATTTATAAAGTAAAACTTGAAGATAATCTTTTTGAAAATGAATATGATCATGTATTCATTGGGAAATATGATGGAGAAATAATTGTAAACAAAGATGAAGTAGATGATTTTAAGTGGGTTGATATTAATGAGGTTAAGAAGGATATTATAGAAAGGCCAGAAGCATACACTTATTGGTTCAAGTATTTAGTTAATAAGGCAGAAAACAAAATATTTAAATAAGTAAGAATTTCGTCTAAATAAAGATTTGGAAATTAATTGTTTTTCAATCAATAGGCCAGCAGTAATACCTATCCCAATACCTTCAACAACAAGTCTTAATCTAAAACTATGTCAATGAAATAAAGTTTTATAGGTATTTGTTTTATGTTTTAATTCCATTATTATGCCTCAAATATTGTCGTGTCTCAAAAGTATATTGTATTAAAGTATTTAATACTACAACGTATATTATGTTAGCATATATATATAAATATGTTAATAGGAGAACCTTATTTATGGATTTTGTTATATATATTGGATATATATTGTAGATTGTTACACTAATGCTTGTCACAATGAAAATGGGAGTAAGCATTAGTGGTGCAACCTGCAATTTAGCATTTTAGCGATATTTTTATAGCTTTTCGGAATCAAAATATTTATGATTTCGGTGGATTATTGCATAAGGCTAAGTTATAAATATCAATATAATTCTTCAATAGGGAAAAATATTTAATACAAGCTATCAGTACTATTTTTGCTAGTATTTTAATAGATTATAATTTGTCATAATGGTTAATATATTAATGCCAAACAAAATTTATATTAATTAAGGGAGGTTGATGTATATGTCATCAAATAACAGTGGAAGAAATAGAACATTAGTACCAGAAGCAAAGGCAGGATTAAACAGATTAAAAACTGAGGTTGCTTCAGAAGTTGGATTAAGTGATTATGAAAACATCGATAAAGGAAGCCTTTCTTCAAGACAAAATGGATATGTTGGCGGTTATATGGTAAAACATATGATTCAAGAGTACGAACAAGGTCTTAAGTAATAACTATAAGACTAAGGTCGTGAAAATAACTCTTTAGAAATTTAATAAGATTACGAAAAGCCAGTAGAACTATTTATATAATTAATTGTTCTACTGGTTTTTTTGTGATTTTAAAGTTATTAATATATCAAAGACATCTGTTTATTATTTTATTAATAATGGTATAGATGATATAATAAATTAAATGTATTCTATTTGAAGAATTTATATTTTATATGCATTATGGAAATTCCATACATGTTATAAGAGTTTTATATTTACGGAGGAAGAATCAATGCCACTTAATAGTAAAAGAAATCAAGAAGCATCTATTACTATTTCAAATGAGATAGTAATTAAAGTAAGCGAAGAATTTGTTGATTTAACAGGGTATTACAAAGAGGAACTATTAGGAAAATCATATAAAGAACTGAGTAAAATATTGAAATCTGATTTTTGTGATGAATTTGGAAGTGTTAGTGATGAAATAGATATCTACATATTCACTAAGTCACTTGAGCCAAGAGAAGTGATTATTTCTAAGAAGATAGATCACGAGAAAATGAATATATTATATTTCTTCTATGAAAAAGAGAATTCCCGTATTGAAAATAAATTTTTATATGCAGAACAGTTATGTTTGGATAATAGATATGGGATTGGAATTTATTCAGCGCCAGATTTAACTTTATTAAAAGCTAATGAAAAATACATTTATTATATGGATGAACCATTTAATAGGAAAGAGAATTGCATTGGTAAATCAATAGAAGAAATAGCTAAAGATTTTAAGGAAGATAAAATAAGGGAAAAATGGATAAGTGTTATAAAAACAGGTAAGACGGGCTATGTAAAAGATTTTATGAGTGATAGACATGGAACGGGAGCAACATATTTTGATTCAGCAATAGTACCAATATATGAAGATGGGAAAGTAAAATATTATATTGAGAATCGTATTGATGTAACAGATAGAATAAGAAATAAAATGGTTATTAAAGCTCAAGCTGCTGAAATTGAGAGAAGGGATAAAAAAATCGAGGCAATAATGGATTTAGCAGATGAGCAGATAAGCATCTTTGATAAAAGTGGAAGGTTAATTAAAATAAGCAAAGTTATTTTGGAATTATTTCAAGCAAATAAAATAAGCAATATAAATGATATAAAAGATGAAATAATAATTTTTGATGTAAATAAAAATAAAATTGAATTTGAAGAGAGTAAGTTTAGTTATATAGAAAAAGGAAAGGAAATAAATAATTATAGAGTAATAATAGGAACTAGAAATTTAGAGAAACATGTTGTTATTAGTGGCAAGCCTATATTTGATAGAAAAGGAAATTTTGAAAGATATGTTTTAATAATTGACGATATAACGGAAAAGGTACAAGCAAAAATTATAGAAGAGCAAAAGAATAAATTAGAAGCTATAATTAGAAATATGTCCGAAGGATTGTTTACAATTGACAAAGAAGGTAATATTAATATTCTAAATTCCAGTGCAAAAGACTTTTTTTATAATATTGAATTAGCAAACAAAATCAGTGAAAATTTTTTAAAAGTGAAATTCTACGATTCCAATGATAATATAATCAAACCAGAAAATTTGCCTAGCTATCGAGTACTAAAAGGTGAAAAGATTAATGAATATAGAATGACGCTTAAGAGAAAGGGATTAGAATATCACTTTAATGTAAGTGGCAGTCCTCTATATGATGAAGATGGAGATATAGTAAAGGCGCTATTGTGCACTCGAAATGTTACTGAACAGGTTAATAGTAATACAATTATAAAGATGCAAAAAAAGCAATTAGAAGCTGTCATTGAAAATATTTCTGATGCAATTTATATTGCAGATAAGGAAGGTAAAATAATTTTGATGAATGCAGAAGGAAGAGGTCTTCTTTCTGATTATTATGCTGTAAAGAATGCAGAAGATTTTAACATAACTAAGCAAGCTTTTGATACATCAGGGAATGAAATCCATGTAGAGAATTTGTCTTTAAAATGCGCATTACGAGGCGAAAAAATAAAAAATAAAACAATCATAATTAAGCGTTCAGATAAAGAACTAACTATTAGAGTAAATTCTACTCCTATATATGACACAAGTGGAAATTTAATTATGGCTTTAGCTTGTTATCATGATATTACAGATCTAGCTGAAAAAGAAAAAATCATTGTTGAAAAATATAGGCAATTGGAAGTATTAAAGGAAGAAGCTGAAATTGCTAATAAAATAAAGTCGTTATTCTTAGACAATATGAGCCATGAAATACGGACTCCGATGAATGGCATTTTTGGAACAATTCAGCTTCTTGAAAAAACACCTATGAGTGAGGAGCAAAGTAAGTATATAACACTGCTAAAAAACTCTGGAAATAAACTATTAACAATTATAAATAATATTTTAGATATTTCAAAAATAGAGGCCGGTATACATAAATTAAATGATGGTAAATTTGCTTTGAAAAAGATAACAGATGATATTTATACAAATCTCTTGGAATCAGGAAATTCTAAAGGATTAGAGATAAGATATTATTTTGACCCAAATGCAGAATTTATAGCAATTGGAGATGAACTAAAGTTAAAACAAATATTAGATAATTTAATTAGTAATGCGGTAAAATTTACTGAAAAAGGATATATATCCTTTAGGGTAACAAAAGTATTGTCAGATAATGACTATGTAAAAATTAAATTTACAATAGCAGATACGGGGATAGGAATAGACGAAAGATTTAAGAGTAAAATTTTTGGCATATTTAGTCAAGGTGATATATCTGTAAATAAAAAATATACAGGAACTGGTCTAGGATTATCTATATCTAAGCAACTTGCTATGATGATGAATGGAAATATAAGCTTTGAAAGCACACTAGGAGAAGGGTCTACATTTACGTTTACATGTAGTTTTAAAAAAAGTGATTATTATGAAAAGAATATAGAGGTAATGAACGATAATAAAATTAGCGAAGATGATAATATAAATAATTTATGGATGAATAAAGTCATACTTTGCATTGAAACTAATTCAATTGACAAAGAAGTTATGGAGAGTATAGTGGAGAGAAAAGGCTGCAAATATATCCATGCGCATAATATAAGCGAGGCCTTGAAAATCCTAAATTGTAACTATGTAGACTTAATATTGCTAGATATGAAATTAAATAAATTAGAAGATTTTGAAAAAATTAAGGAAATGAGAATATTAAGAGTAAAAGGAAAAAATATTCCTATAATCGGAATGTCTTCATATACCATTATGGAAAATAGAGAGATACTTATGAATCTAGGAATTGATCATTGCATATCAAAACCATTTAATGTTGAAGAAATTTATAACATCTTCGAAATCTATTTATGAGAATGAAAGAGTGTGTTGTAAAAATAATAAGGGGATGGTGTAAATTATGGTTAGCTCAGTATTAGAGGGAATATCATATTTAAATAATATTAATAACATAATATCTATATACGAACCATTAACTGATTCAAATCAAGTTATTTATGATTTCAGTGTTAAATTTATAAATGAAAGTTTCAGAAAGGAATTTGACTGTGAAAACTTAACCCATAACTGTGTTGATGAAATTAAGATGTATTTAAGAGAGTATTTATTTAGTTATTTAAAAAGAATTGATAACAATATTTATACATTAGTCATTAGAGATACTGTTTATGAAGTTAGTTTCAGTAAATTTGCTGAAAAGTATATACTTTGCACATTCATAAAAAGCAAAGGCATATTATCAAATGAAAAGTTGTTTATAGAAGGAAGAGATTTTATAGATAATGCATTAGAGAGTATTCTTGTAGTAAGCAGAAGTGGGGAAATACTTTATGGAAATAAAAAGGCTATTGAAATGTATGGGTATTCTTTTGATGAACTTGTAAATTTAAATATCTTTACCCTTAGAAATGAGGATAGCAGGGAATTCACCCAAGATCAATTAAATAAAGCTTTAGATAGGGGAATAAAGTTTAAAAGTTATCATCACAAAAAAGATGGGACAAGATTTCCGGTTGAAGTAAGGTCCGTTTGTAGTAATAAGAAATCAAGAGATGTGGCAGTCAGTATTATAAGAGATATTTCGGATATGGAAAGGCTATTTAAAGATTCAAAGATATTTTCAATATCTTTAGATATACTTGATGATCCATTTGTGATTTTTGACAAAGAAATGAATATATCTCGATGGAGTAAAGGCGCTGAGACAAAGTTTGGATTTAAGGAAGCGGACATAATAGGAAATGATATGAGACGGCTAATTCCAAAAGATAAATTAAATGAATCACAACAACTAATAAATACAATTACTAAAGGAGCGGTAATTAAAGATTATGAAACCGTTAGAATAGACAAGGAGGGAAACCTGGTTAATGTCTTAATGTCAGCATCTCCGATTTATGATGATAATAATCTCTTTTCCGGAGTAGTAGCAATGTATAAAGATATTACAGACAGGAAACTAATAGAAAAGGATCTGCGGGAAAAGTGTGAACAATTAGAATTGTTAAAACAGAAAGCAGAGGAAGCTAATAAAGCGAAATCAATTTTTTTGGCTAATATAAGCCATGAAATAAGAACTCCAATGAATGGAATTACGGCGGCTATACAGTTATTAAAGTTAGAAGATATTAATGAAAAGCAAAAAAAATATATTAGAATATTAAATGATTCAGCAAATACTGTGCTTAGGCTTATTAATAATTTATTAGATATGTCAAAAATAGAGTCAGGTACATTTAGAATTAATAGGGAACCGTTTAATTTAAAAGAGACTATAAATAGTATTTATAATAGCCTTTTAGTCACTGGAAATTCTAAGGGCTTAGAAGTAAGTTACTATTTAGACCATAACATAGATTTTGAAGTTATTGGTGATGAGCTTAGGTTAAAGGAGATATTATCCAATCTAATTAGCAATGCAGTAAAGTTTACAGATGACGGATATATATCATTTAGAGTAAGTATGATTTCAGAAGATAGTGATAGTGAAAAAATTCAATTTACGATTAAGGACTCAGGGATTGGTATAGATGATGAGTTCAAAGATAAGATATTTAATAATTTTACTCAAGGAAATATATCATCAATGAAAAAGTATATGGGAACAGGATTGGGGTTATCAATTTCAAAACAGTTTGCTAATTTGATGAATGGAGAAATAAGTTTTGAAAGCTCTTTTGGTAAGGGCTCAACATTTATTTTCACATGTGAATTCAAAAAAACAAATGATAAAAAACAAGTTATGGAAAGAAAAAATATTGAAAGTGATAAGCTTAATCAACATAATGATCGAGAGGATAAAGTTATCTTATATGTTGAAGATAACTTAATAAGCCAAGAAGTAATGGAAAACATAATTAGGAGTAACGGGTATAAATATATTTCAGCATATAATGGAAATGAGGCTATAAATATATTAAAAAACAATAAAGTTGATTTAATATTAATGGATATACAGATGCCAGAACTAAATGGTTTTGAAACAACACAGGCTATAAGAGTTGAGGAATTAGAAGGAAAACATATACCAATAATTGCAATAACTGCATATGCTATGCGGGAAGATAAAGAAAAATGCATAAAGGCAAAAATGGATGATTACATATCTAAACCATTTGAAATTGAAAATTTGTTAAATATTATAGAATTCAACTTAAGAACATAGAGGCTTATAAGGCAGCACTAATAATTGGTGCTGCTTTTTTTATTCTTTATAAATTTATATTTAATCTGGGCCGTGAATAAATCAAGGAAAAAATTAATTAAGAAGGTTGAGATCTATAAAGAAAATATAATTGTTAGATATATGTATTTGAATAGTGATATGATTACATTCCTAAAGAAATAGTTTTCATTCAAAATGAGTCGAATTATGAGTAAAAATAGAGTACAAAATAAATTGAATGGGGAAAAATACAGTGATATGATTTATGTAACGAACGTTATATATATAATTTTGTAATTTATGAGAATAATAACAAAGTTATTAAAAAACTTTCAGTAAATTTGTAAATGGAGGTAAGTATTTTGGAAAATTCAACAAGAGATAAAATATTTTATACTTCTTTTAGACTTTTTCTGGAGAACGGATATGAGGCTACTAATATTAGAGATATTTGTAAGGAAGTTGGAGTTAAAGCATCAACAATATATTTTTACTATAAGTCAAAGCAGGATCTGTTTTTCTATATTTATGATTATATTTATAAAGATTATATTGATTACATGGAGAGTATTGAGACAATGGACAAGAATATGCCTCTTAAGGAAAAGCTTTATACTCTATTAAAAAAGAAGATAGAGTATTATATATTAGATATATCCAAGAGAAAGTTTATTCTTAGATGCCACATGTTTCCACCAGAAGAGATAGCAAATGTAATACGAGAAAAATATAAATTCTATATAGCTGAAGAAAACAAAATCATTCTTGATATCATGGGTAATCCTCAATATAATGATAAATTTATAACTAAAAATATAAATAGTTATTTGATTAAATGTAAAAAGCTTGAGGATTATTTACTTTATGAAATGATAATATCAAATATAAGAATAAACGATAAAGTTGTTTCAAAGCTATGGGATATATTTTTTGAATTAATGTAATAAGAAGAACAATTCTAAAAGAGGTTTTAAGAAGTACATATGAATTTAATAAGCTAGTTTTAGGGGAAGTGAGAGGATTTTAAATTTAAAAGGGAGGGAATCTTATGGAAGTAATCGACCAAGTAAAAGAAAGGCTATCTATTTTTAAAAAATTATATGATGTTATAAGAATAGTGGATCCAATAAATAAAAAAGCGGCTCTTGTTAAGGACAATGAGCTACAAGGCCTAAATGGCACATGCTATTTGTTGTGGAAGAAACATACATTTTGTAAAAACTGTATTTCTATGCGAGCATATAACAACAATGATACATTTGTAAAAATAGAATATGATAAAGAAAAAATTGTTTTAATCACAGCGACACCAGTAGAATTAAATGGCAAGATATATATTGTAGAAATATTAAAGGATATTACCAATATCGGAAGCGTATTTCATAAGATGACTGAGGATTCTGACTTTGTGGAAGAATTAATTATCTCAATGAATGAAAAGGTAATTAAAGATGAATTGACAGGATTATATAATAGAAGGTATATAAATGAGAGACTCCCTGTAGATATTAACTACATGAAAATTAGTAAAATGCCTTTATCGATAATTATGGCAGATATAGATTTCTTTAAAAAAGTAAATGATCAATATGGTCACATTATAGGTGATAAAATACTGATTGATTTTTCAGATCTAATATTGAAATCGGTCCGAGGTAAGTCAGACTGGGTAGGTAGATTTGGTGGAGAAGAATTTATTATAATATTAAATTATACTGAGGCTAAAAATGCGTATAAAGTTGCTGAGAAGATAAGAAAAGTATTAGAAAATACATCTTTTAATTATGATGGTATTGAGATAAAAATAACAGCAAGTTTTGGCGTGTACGAAGCTTCTGATGAAGATGTGAATATTTATGATTTATTATCAAAAGTAGATAAGAATCTCTATAAAGCTAAAGCTAGTGGAAGAAATAGGACAATTGTAAATCAAGAAAGTATGTATGAATTTGATTCAACGAATATTAAAGAAAAAACAATCAAATTATCAGAGTTAAATCAAAATATAAGTGCTGTAAGAGAAATTTTGAATGAAGTTTGCTGCACACTTGATGGAAACGTAGATATAGATAATGGATTAACTATAAGCCAGCATTTAGATGATCTGATAGTAGAGTATATGAAAGAATTGAACAACCATAAAGAAGGTTATAATCATGAAAGATAATCAAATGAACTTATTTTTAAGGAGAGCAAAGAAATCTGTTATGGAGATAGAAAAAAGTGATTTGGATTATGAAGAAATATTAAAAAAATATAAACAAGCAATAGATGAAGCTAATATAGCAGTTTGGGAATGGAATATAAAGGAAGACAGTTTCTTTATTTCTGATGCATGGGAAGAAATTACTGGTTATAACTCAAAAGATTTTAGCAGTTTAATTGATTGTATTGAAAAAGTAGCTATAAGTAAAGATAGAGAGGATGCATTGACTGATTTAAATTTTTTTGTTGCAGATAAAGTGACCTTATATGTGAGCGAGTTTAGAATTATTACTAAAGATAATAAATTGAAGTGGGTATTGTTTAAAGGAAATGGCATAAAAGAGAAAGATGAAGGTGTAACTCGTATATTTGGATTGGTAAATGATATAACTGAAGAAAAGGAAAGAGAAAAAGGAATTGCAGATAATTTGTATCATGATTCTCTTACAAATCTTCCTAATAGGGATATGTTTCTAATGGATATAAAAAATATCTTAGATAAAAATATTCAACTGAATCAGGAAGGAGCTATAATTTTCATAGACCTAGATAATTTTAAATCGATTAATGATACCTTAGGACACGACTATGGTGATCTTATGTTAAAAGTATTCTCACAATTATTACATGTGTGTATAAAGGACTACGGGAAGTTGTACAGAGTCGGCGGTGATGAGTTTATTGTAATTATAGAAAAAATTAATTCTATAGAAAAAGTAAAAGATATGTGTAATACAATTTTAAAATATTGCAAGAATCCATTCGAACTTAATGAAAACCATCTGTATATTACAACAAGCATGGGAATATCAATTTTCCCAAGAGACAGCAATAATATGAATGATCTACTAAAATTTGCAGATCTAGCAATGTATAAGTCTAAAGCAGATGGAAAAAACACATACACCTTTTTCGAACAAGCTCTAAGTAGGTTATATACAAGAAGAATAATAATTGAAAATGAATTAAAAGAAGCAATTAAGAAAAATGAATTTTCCATTGTGTATCAACCGCAAATTGATGCATTAGATAATAAGGTAGTTGCATTTGAAGCGTTATTGAGATGGAATAGTAAAAAGCTCGGTTTTGTATCTCCAGCTGAATTTATACCAATAGCTGAAAGGATTGGAATAATTGTAGATATAGGGGATTGGGTATTTGGGAAAGCATGCCGTAAAATTAGAGAGCTTAAGGAGAGGAAATATGAATTTAATAATATCTGTATAAATGTTTCACCTGTTCAAATAAAAGAAAGAGATTTTAAAGACAAAATAATAAAAACTTGTGAAGAAAACAAAATTCCTCTAAGTTTAATTGAAATAGAAATAACCGAAAGTACTTTAATTGAATTAGATGATGAGAAAATTGCTGATTTACATGAACTAATAAAAAAAGGTATAAATATTTCAATTGATGACTTTGGAACTGGATATTCATCTCTAAGTTATTTAACAATCCTACCTATAAATACTTTGAAAATAGATAAATCTTTTATCGATAATATTGGGAACGATAAGAATAGAGCAGTAATAGAGTGTATTTTGAGCTTATCGAAAAGTTTAAAGTATAAGGTTATAGCAGAAGGGGTTGAAGTTAAAGAGCAACTTAATGAATTAATGAATTTAGGATGTAATATAATTCAGGGATATTATTTCAGTAAACCAGTTTGTGAAGAGGAACTTGAGAAAATGCTAAAAAATGATTAAATGAACTATTAAGCCTGCTTATGCTATACTAACGACAATTATATTTTATGCTATCTTATTCGTTTGTTATTTAATTTACGGAATTTAAGGAGGGGTGATAGATGAGTAGTGAAACCAATGAAAATATTAATAAAAAAAAGTATAATTATTTGCAAATATATGAAGCTGCTATACGTAATGCTAATGACATAATAATTTTGTTTTCAAGTCAAGGTAATATATTGGAAGTTAATAGAAAGGCAGTGGATACTTATGGCTATACTGAAGCAGAACTACTTTCTAAGAATATATTTGAATTAAGAAATAGAGAAAGAATCGAACTTGCAATCATGCAGTTTGAAAAAGCTAAATCGGGTGATGTTGAGTTTGAAACTATTCACTTTAAAAGTGATGGTACTAGTTTTCCAGTAGAAGTCAAATCAATAGGAATAGAAATTAGTAATGATAGATTTGTTTTAAGTATAATAAGAGATATATCAAACCGAATGAAAAGTGAAGCAGAAATTAGGGGATTAGCTTCTTTAGTTGAAAATACTGAGGACGCAATTATAGGAAAAACTTTAGATGGAATTATAACAAGTTGGAATATAGGTGCTGAAAATATCTATGGATACAAAAAAGAAGAGGTGATTGGAAAGCACATATCTATCATAATTCCTGATGAGAAAATTAATGATTTTTATGAAATAATTAAAAAGATAAAAAATGGAGAAAGAATTAGGGGATTCGAATCTAAGAGAAGAAAGAAAAATGGTCAGTTAATTGATGTTTCAATAACAGTTTCACCTATTTACGACTTTGAAGGAAATTTAATTGGAGCATCTAATATCACTAGAGATATAACAGAAAATAAAAAAGTGGAAAAAGAGTTAAGAGATAAATATGAAGAGATATCAGCTCTATATGAAGAACTTATAGCAATAGAGGAAGAGCTAAGAAGTAATTATCAGGAATTAGAAAAAGCAAAGGAAGAAGCGGATAAAGCAAACAAAGCTAAAAGTGAATTTCTTGCAAATATTAGCCATGAAATAAGAACTCCTATGAATGGAATAATAGGAATTATAGACTTATTGAAGGTAACTGAACTTAATAATAATCAAAAAGAATATTTAGACATGCTCAGTAATTCATCAAGATTGTTACTAGGAATATTAAATACCATTTTAGATATTTCTAAAATAGAGTCAGGGAAATTTGAACTTACATTAAAGCCGTTTAATATGAAAAAAACTCTAGATAGGATTACTAAAGAGTTATCTATAGCATGCAGTAAAAAAAACTTAGAAGTATTTTACTATATTGATACATATATAAACTTTGATTTAATAGGAGATGAAATTAGATTAAATCAAGTACTTATAAATATTATTAATAATGCTATTAAATTCACTGAAATGGGTCAAATAATGTTTAAGGTAAGGAAATTAAATACTACAAATAATAAGCTAACATTAGAATTTTCAGTGAAAGATACAGGTATTGGGATTAAAGAAGAATTTAAAAATGATATCTTTAAAAAATTTGTCCAACAAGATATGACTTACACTAAAAAATATGATGGAACGGGGCTAGGGCTTGCTATTTCAAAAGATATTGCAAAGCTAATGAATGGGGATATATGGTTTGAAAGTATTGAAAATAAAGGAAGCACCTTTTATTTTACAGCAGAATTTTTATTGAATTATGCAGAGGATATAAATAATGATAATTTAAATGCAGAAAATACTCGGATAGCATCAAGTAAAAATAAAAAGATATTATTAGTTGAAGATAACGAAATAAATATTAAGATAACTTGTGAAATGCTAAATAGATTGGGATATGAATATGAGTATGTATATGATGGGAAGCAGGCGTTAGAAAAGCTAAAAGAAAATACATTTGATTTAATACTCATGGATATTCAAATGCCAGAATTAAATGGATACGATGCCACTAGAATAATTAGAGAAAAAGAAATAAAGACAAAAGAACATGTTAATATAATAGCTATGACAGCTTATTCTATGAATGGAGACAGAGAACGATGTATTGAAATTGGAATGGATGACTATATTTCTAAACCATTTGATATGAATACATTAAAGAATGTTATCTTAAGATTTATATAATATTTATGAAAGAGAAATAATGGCATTCGATTTATAATTTAATCAGCGATTAATGAAAACATTGCTTTCGATGAGTAAATCGTGATATATTTTTAAATATGTTATAGTCAATTATAAATAGGAGTTTGAAGGAGAATTTTAATGAGTAATTCTATTTTAATTGCAGTAGGTGCTGCTATTGGATGTGCTTTGGTTGCTATAAGCAAAAGAGATAGGAAAAAATGAATTTTAAATCTAATGGTAAGTTTTATATATAGTAGTTTGTAGAATGCTGTTTGGGCAACGTATTTAAGTTAAGAAAATAGTGAGTCTACTTATAAAGTATACTCGCTATTTTTAAATTCTTTAGACTGCTTATGAGCTACTAACTGGACCTGTATATGGCTTATAAGACTCTGGAATCGTAATTACTCCATTATCTAGTTTGTAAGGTGTATTTGCTATAGGGGGTTCATTGTTAATTAAATTCATTCCAATATTATAAAAGGCTTCAGCTACCATTTTCGTATCTTGAATAAGGGTGCCAGTCATTAATCCTTTGTCTATTAAATTTTTGGCTTCTTCCAGACCATCAATTCCAACAACGGCTATATTCTTATTTTTGTTCCCTTTGTTATATCCATATTTTTGTAGTGCTTCAATAGCGCCTAAAGCCATTGCATCATTATTAGCAATTATTGCTTCAATTCTACCATCATATTTGAGAAATAGATTATCAACTGAAGTTTTAGCTAATTCTCTAAACCAATTGGCATTTACTAGAGCAAGCTGTTCTGTTTGTATCCCGGCTCCATTAATTGTTGAAATAACATCATTTGTTCTTTCAATAGCATATGGGTTATTAGCTTCACCTTTTAGCAAAATGTATTGCAAAATATTATCATTATTCTTGTCTAAAAATTTCTTATCAGTATTCCATTTATCTACAAGAATTTTACCTTGCAAAACACCTTCGTGGCTTGAAGTTGAATACAGAAAAACAGCTTTACTGTAAAGTTTGGAAACTTTTGATACAACTTCGGGAATAACTTCCATAAAAATAATTGGAACATTTTTTAGATTAAGCATGATGTTTTTTATGGTTTCTTCTTTTGTATCAGCTAGTTTCAATATAAATAAATCAATACTACTCTTGCGAAGAGAATCTATTGTTTCGTTTTGTACAGCTATATTATTTTTTCCATCATAAAAAGTAAAGTGGACTTTATCTTTATTTTGATTTTCAATATTCTCCAAACTCTTTTTAATTTCTAACATATAGGGATCATCAAAACTATATAGTAATACTGCAACATTAGCTACTTTACTATTGCTAACATTTAAACTTGAACTAGCAAATGTATTAACTTGAGCTATATTTATTAGTATGAATATAATTAACACAATTTGAATGAATACTATTATTTTTTGAAATGTCTTCATCAAATGATCCTCCAACTCATGTAACTGTTTTAAATCATAATACTCATCATTAGGTTTGGTATAAATATAAAATTTATTCTAAGATTATAAAATAAAAAGTGCAATAAAAATAAAGTAAATATCTTTTTAGATAAGTTTATTAACGAGTTACAAGCTAGTGTGTACTAGTAAAATTTTATGAAAAATAAGCCCCTAAAGATAAGGGACTTATAAAAATATTATTTTAGAACAAGTATATGCATAAATGATAAAGATGTATAAATTTACAATTAAGGAACTTATTATTATTTAACATATTCAGAATAAGGCAGCTCAATTGCGACTCCAGTTTCATCAAATTTATAATTAGTACCGCTGAGAGGAGGAGCACCAGAAATTAAATTCATTCCTATAGAATAAATTGCATTTGCATGTTCCCGTGGATCTTGCTTAACAGTACCCGTCATAAATCCTTTTGAAATTAGTTCTTGTGCCTCTGGTAAGGCATCAACTCCAACAACTGGAATACACTTAGAGGGATCTCCTTTATTGTATCCATATTTTTGAAGCCCTTTAACAGCACCTATTGCCATGGAATCACTATTAGCAATTATTGCTTCAATTTTATTACTGTAATTTAAAAACAGTGATTCTACAGAAGTTCTTGCGCATTCTTCTAGAAAATCACAGGTGACTGATGAAATTTCCTGAGTTTTTATTCCAGATTCATTTATTGCCTGAATTGAATATTTGTTTCTTAGAGCTGTTATATTGCTATCAGATGGGCCTTTTATAAGAATATATTGCATTATATTATCTTTATTTTTATCTAAAACCCCTTTATTTGCATTCCAAGCATTGGCGAGAATTTTACCTTCAAGAATACCAGATTGAGCAAGATCTGTATTAATTATAATAGATCTATTGCGGTAAGGCCTAAGTAAGTTTACTATAGATGGAGTTTTCTCGTATAAAATAATTAATGGAATATTCTTTTGCTGTATTTTATTAAAAGTACCTTCAATATCGTTTAGGCTTTTACTAACAGGACGTATTACAAAAAGGGTAAAATCCTCATTAAGTGCATTTTCAATGCTTTCGTTTTGAATACTTTGATTTTCTTTTGCATCAAAAAAAGTAAATTGAACTTTACCTGAATTTTCAATTTGAATATCTTCTAAATTTTTCTTTACCTCATAAAGAAATGAATCTTCAAAATTATTTATAAATACAGCTACTTTAAGCTGAGGTTGAGTAGTGGTGTTTTGTAAAGCATATATATTATATGGAATTATATTTGATAATAATAAAATAACTATAATAATCAACTTAGATTTTTTTAATACATTCATTTTAATCCTCCATATGTTTTAATTTAACTATATACTCATAGGCTTTCTTTATTTATAAAATTTATTCGAACCTGTACATATGGCATAAAATTTATAATTATGTTTGTAGCTAAACTTTAGAAAGATTAAATTGACTTAATAAAAACAATAAGAATTAAATTGAAATTTTAAATTTTCAGTGGGAAAACTATATAGGACTATAATTATAGATATTAATAATGAGAATAAGATTTTTGAAATAATGTTTAAGAATTTTAGATAATCATGAACGAAATCATTGTTTATATGTATTTCAGAAAAAAGAAATTGAGAGAAGTTATGAAAATCAAAAAATAATTGTGTAAAATAATACTAAACTCAAGCTTCAAATCAAAAGCTCAAGTTTAGTGTTATTATATTTTTTGTATTTTGAATTAAACTTATATTTTATAGAACTTATTATAGATAAATTAATTATAGGTTAGATTTATATTATTTTATCCACTATAAATATTTTTCAACTAACCCTTTTAAAATCTCACCATGTCTACACTCATCTTCGCCAGCAGTATGTACAGCTTGAGCTGCTTCTTTAAGGCCTGATTTATCAAGAATTTTAGATAATTCTTTTATTTTTTCTCCTGCAGAGATTTCACCAATAGACATTGAACTCAAAGCATCACGTAAATTTTCATTTGTATGACCATTTAGTGCTGCATATAATCCGCCATGACGAGCTTCATCAGCAGAAATCTTTTTTAGTTCATCTGCTAATTCGGATAGACCTCTTTCCTGAGCCACTATCGCAAAAGCTTGATAAGTTGCAGCACCTATTGCTTCTGCCTTCCACATTTCATTAATTTTTTCTTCTAAATCTGTGCCTTTAGTTAAACCAATTAAACTCATAACAAACCTCCATATTAAAATTGATTAAAATATAATATAATGTAATTAAATTGAATGAAATCAGATTAACATTTTAATAAATCAATGTCAATAGAATTTAATCTCCATTAAATATATATTCCCATAATATTTCAAGTTAATCTTAATTAGAAAACGAGTTACTAATTTGGATGCATATTTACTTTAATATCAATGAAAAGACATGTTCTCTTTCTATCTAGATAAAGTGCATACAATTAAAAACAATATAATTTGGTGTTTAAATGGTAAAAGAGGAATATTGGACCAAATGTCGAATACTATCAATGTATTTATTTAAAATTCGAAAAACAAATATTAGGGTGGTGTAGGAATGGAATGTCTACGAGAAACAAATGATAGTTTAGAGGAGTGGGAGAGTTTTATATCAATTGTAAATAGTAATCCTACTGTAAGAAAGATTACATTAGAATCATGGAAACGATGCAGTGAATTAGGAATAAAGCCTGAAAAAATAAAATTTAAGTTTTTATCAGATAAAGATTTAAAGAAAAAGATAAAAGAAAATTCACAGCTTATTGAAGTTTCAAAGTTATATATGGATTCTTTATCAATGAGTCTGAGCGGAATACCGCATATTGTAGCTTTATCAGACAAAGATGGATGGATTATTGATTATAGAGGCACTCCAGAAGAATTAGGAGGGAAAAAAGCAGGATTATGTATTGGTTCAAGTTGGTCAGAAAAAGATATAGGGAATAATGGTGCAGGTACAGCATTAGCAATAGGAGAGCCGGTTCTTGTTTATGGAATAGAACATTATGGTATTGCTTATGGTGGATGTGCATGTATTGGTGTTCCCATAAAGTATGATAATAAAATTATTGGTGCAATGGATATAAGTGTACCTGTTAAATATGCAAGACCAGAAAGGCTTCATATATTAGTAGCTTGTGCAAATTCGATTGAAGCAACAATTACGTATATAAATAATAGCAACGACAAATCTTCAGGAGAACATATAAATTTACAAGCAACGAGTGAATTGATAGCAACAGCAGTTCATGATCTAAAAAATCCATTATCAGTAATTAGAGGATTAGGGCAATTAGGAATGATAACTTCTGATAAAGTTAGAATTGATAACTATTTAAGCAGGATAATAACACAGGCTGATGAGATGAATGATATGATTATTGAACTTTTGAGTATATTTAAGCCAGAAAAACTTATGCCTCAGAAGGTAATTCCGATAATAGAAAATATTATAAGTTATTTTGAGCCAATTTGTGAACATAAAAAAATTAAGTTATCTTTCTATAATAATTTAGATGAATACATAAATATGTCTGAAAAGCTGCTAAAGAGAGCAATTGAAAATATTATAAATAATGCAGTACAAGTTATGGATGATGGTGGAGAGATTGAGATTTTAGTAGAAAAAGATGAAGATTTCATGATAATTCAGATTAAAGATACAGCGGGGGGAATACCAGAAGATTTAAGTGAAACTTTATTTGAACCTTTTTCTTTTAGAAGAAGTGGTGGTACAGGGTTAGGATTATTTATGGCATATCATACTGTTACCAACATTCATAAGGGTCAAATATGGTTTGAAACAGAATTAGGCATAGGAACTACGTTCTTTATTAAATTGCCAATAGCTAAAAATATTGAGAACTCAATACTTGAATTTCATAAATTCATATAAGATATAAATTAAGAAGTGATTGGCTAGAATGTAGCAATTTAAACTAAAAAATAAAAAGAAATAGAGATAGCATTTAAACTAGGTAGATAATAATAAAGCTATCTCTTTTTTGTTCTATGAAATTGCATTTTAATTATGTACAGTATTTAAAGAAAATATACTCTTAATTATAAACGATAATTGAGAAATGTAATTTTATTTAAGAAAAAGTTAACGCGCCTTGACCCAATATTACAATTCTATCATTATTTCGAATGGGTTTAAGTGGAAACTTTTGAGAGCGTGGATCTAAGGAAATAGCTTGTTGTATTTTCTGTTCAGAATCAAATACAACCATAAATCCTCTATATTCAGATAAATTTTGAACGTTATAAGATACATTTTCCATAAGGCCTAGATCTCGTATGTTATAAAATCCTTCTTTAAAAGTTCGTGGTTGATTTATATCAGCTACTGCAGCAGTACTAATAGTAAATGACAGAAGCAAAAAAATAGAGAATATTGAAATAAATCTCTTCAATTCAAGAACCCCTTTCGTCAGTTTAATGTTATAAAATTTAAATATGTTGAATTTATTATGTGAATCTAGAAAAAATATATTCTTTTTATATTATCTTTAAAATATTGTATAAGTGGCATTATGAGCTTGTAAACATACTTTATATTTGTGAAGCAATATTGTAATAAGTGAAGAAAAATGCTTTGTGATAAAAGAATATTTTTAGTTGAAGATGATCTGAAGATAAATTTTGAAGGCAAATCAATAAAGTTTAATACTTCTATATATAAAAATATTAATCGCTATTTTATGCCCATTTTAGAATTTGTTAACCAGACTGGAGGCAAAATTAATATTAATGGGAGTAAAATAGATATAAAGTTTAAGGAGAAGTCATCTATATGTATAGATTATTGCATTAGTGATTATAAATTTACTGTAATTAATAGTGCATTTTATATATCGTTATTTGACATGTGCAGAATATTAAGCATAAGATCTAAGTGGGATTATAGTAGGAGCACTATTTCACTTTATTGGGATAAAATTAATTATAGGAATCGCAAAAATATTTATGGAAGAGTTGGTTTAATTCGATTTGAAGACATAACAGCAGGCGGTGAATATTTAGATTCTGATAACTTAGAAAAGCTTAGAGTAGTTGCGGATTATATGTATTCAGCGGGCATACCATTTCATATAGCATGGATACCAAGATTTGTTGATCCCCAGAATGGAATTGATAATGATATATCAAAAGATTATAGTATGCCAAATGCTAACTTTCTATTTACAATGGAGTATTTATTAAACAGAAATGGAACAATTGGTTTACATGGCTATACTCACCAGTATGGTGATGAAGTAAGCGCGGTTGGTACTGAGTTTAGTGATGAAAGAAATAATGATGAAAAAAGTATAAGAAAAAGAGTTGAAGCGGCTATTAACACTGCAAAGAAATTAGAATTACCTGTTAAGTTTTTTGAGACACCTCACTATGCAGCCACTGCATTTCAACAAAGCATATTTGAACAATATTTTGATATTATTTATGAACCATTTGTAGGCATTTGGGGAGATAGAATAGTTAAAAGTCCTAGAAATTATAGAACTTTGTATATACCTACACCGTTAGGCTATGTAGAAGAAAAAGATGGTATTGATAAAATGATTAATAGAATAAATAACTTAGGTGAAGCTACGCTCGCTAGTTTGTTTTATCATCCATATATTGATTTTGAATATATAACTCTTAAAATTGGTATTAGCAGATATAAATTGAGTGGTTATTCAGAAAATTCACCTCTTCATGAAATAGCAAAAGCACTATACTATAAGGGGGGTAACTTTACAAAAATTACGGATTTAAATCTAAATAGTAAGAAATATGAATTTAAAAAATTATTCTATAGTTTTTTAAATTCGCACAAATATTCTAAGTTAAGATAGTATTTTAAAATTAAAAATGAAACTCGAGTAAATGAGTGATAATGGATATTAATAAGCAATAATTTAATATACTTTGGTATTATCTAAGTGCAAATATTACTAAATGATTTTGGGTAGTATTTACGCTTATCTTTTATCGTACGATTTTATGATGGTGAGTATTACACAAGAATAGTCCAGGCTTTAGCAAGTTTATATGAAAATATAATTGAGCTTTGAAGTGAATTAGGATACACTAATGATAATTGAAACTTCAAATATTGTAAATTTAGGTAAGCTTTAATGATTTTGATGAAGAGAAGAAACTTAATTTTAGTATATATTTTTGTGTTTATTGAATACAAATGAATTTGGTTGTATAAAGGAGAATAGAAATGGAATTTAGAAAAGCGGTTGAAACAGATATAGATGATATAATGAACATTATTAAGCAGGCACAAGCTTACTTTAAAGAACAAGGAATTGATCAATGGCAGAATAATTATCCTAATCCTGAAACAATAGGAAATGACATTGCTAATAAACATAGCTATATTTTATTAAAAGACAATAATATTGTTGCTACGGCAGCGGTTTCTTTTGACGGAGAAAAAACATATGATTCTATTTATGAAGGTGAATGGATTACTAATAGCCAATATGCAGTTATTCATAGGATAGCTGTAGATAACACTTATAAAGGATTAGGCTTATCATCTAAAATTATTAAAAATGTTGAGGAGCTTTGTTTAAGTAAAGGGGTACATAGCATAAAAATAGATACACATGAAGAAAATATATCTATGCAAAAGTTGCTTAAGAAAAATAAATTCCAATATTGTGGAGTAATCTATTTAGAAGATGGAAATAAAAGAATAGCCTTTGAAAGAACACTGTAATTTTGAAGATAGTTCTGCTCTTTCTTTAAATAATGAGGACAAGCACTACTGGAGATTAGTAGTATCAGATAGCAATGCTAATTTATAGGTGGAAGATTATAGCCTTAAATCCTAGAAGTGTAGAAAAAGATAAATTTATGGATTTATTGACACTCAATGGAACTTGCTGTAAAATTAATTTAATGAAAATTTGATTTAAAGTTAAGAGGGAGTAACTGCCTTTAAAAAGGTGATGAAGTCAACATACTGACCTTAGGTCTGGCTTTATCGTAACTAATTTTAGTTAAGTGAGACTTTTAGCGCAATATTTGTGTTTTGATATAAGAGTTTTGATCTAGTTCATTAAAATTCTTATATTAGGACACGTTATTGTGCTGAAGGTCTTTATTTTTTTATTCTTTAAGAATTTATATTACAATAAAATCTGTGGATAATTTAAAAAAAGGTTTATTGACTAGTTTTTGTATCTTAAAAAGAATAAAAAAGAAATCTTATTCGCCTGCCAAATTTTTCTCACATGCGTTCGAAAAGGCAGATGCGTGAAAAAATCTCCGGCTCCACAGTCGCCTGCGATTTTGTTCTTTAATAATTAGTATATTTGATCCTTATGGCTGGGAATATACTTTTGGACAAGTTTGGCTAGGAATTAAAAACTAAACTAAAACAAGTTTGAATTGATGAAAAAGTACACAAAGAGGGAGAGTTCGGGTTAATAAATAATATAATTTGGAGGTATTAAAATGGCATCATTTATTAAGGCATTATTATTAGTGGTAGTTGCAGAAATGGGTGATAAGACGCAGCTTCTGGCAATGGCAATGGTAAGTAAATACAAAGCTAAACAAGTATTACTTGGAGTGCTAATTGCAACTATTTTAAATCATGCATTAGCAGTTGCAGTTGGAAGTTACTTAAGCTCTGTAATTCCAATGGATTTAGTAAAAATTATAGCAGCAGTATCTTTTCTAGCCTTTGGTCTTTGGACAATACGTGGAGATAAATTAGATGATGAAGAAAACAAGAAAGTAAAATTTGGTCCTATTGTTACAGTAGCCATTGCATTTTTCTTAGCAGAAATGGGAGATAAGACTCAGCTTATGACAATAACTATAGCGGCAGAAAATCAACAGCCAATTTTTATCTTAATGGGAACCACAGTAGGAATGCTTATTGCAGATGGTATAGGAATTTTAGGAGGAGCATGGATGTGCAAGCATGTACCAGATATATATATAAAATGGGTAGCAGGCGTAATCTTCATATTTTTTGGAACATTAACTTTGTATAATTCGGTTCCAACAGCGTTCTTAGGACCGCTATATATTGTTTTATACTTAGCTCTTATGGGATTACTGATTTATCTTTTCGGAGTAAAGTTTGCATACTTTGGTCAAGCATGTGATATAGCAATATCTAGGAAAGATGATTTGCTAGATATTGAAAGTGAAGAAGAAATTAAGAAAAGAGCTTAATATTAAATTAAGCAACAATTAATGTAAAACATAATCAATAGAAATCTATAATAGAGTTATGGAAGGTTATCATAGCTCTATTTATTTTATAAAGACCACTCTTAAATATATTTGAATGCATATTTAATTAAAGCCATCTTCTAATTTATTATAGGTAAATTCATTATGACCAAACAATTTTTAATTCAAAAAGTATTATAGAAAGTAACAGTTAGCAGGGAAAAATAATATAATAAAATTGATATTTAATTATTGTATGGGAGAAATTAACGTGTTATCAACTGGTAATTTTATACGACAATCCTTGGAATTACATCTTTTCTTTGCGAGAATTATGAAGGAACATTCATTTTTCTTGGAAATAGGCTTTACGCCAAAGAATTCAAATTATATAGAAGAAGCAGATGCTTTTAGGATGGGATTTGACAATCTTTTATATGATGCAATTACTGTTTCAGAAGGTGTTGTAGGCGGTGATGTATTACAATCTGGTGAAGTAGTAACTCCTTTTACACTTGAAGCCGAAAAAGCATCGGCATATTTTACAGGAGTAAAAATCGCCACTAATATTACTAAAGTGGAAGCTGAATTAATGAGTGATTCTTTTAGCAGACATAATCATGAAGAACTAGAGAAAAAAGTATTTGCAATTAACAATAGAGCATTGGAATTGACAGCTGGTTTAATCAGGTTTAAATCTAGACTATTATCAGATGTCTTATCATGCAAGATATTTACAGTTAATTATCCTTTGCTTATAGACCACATCTTAAGAGAAGCAAAGTTTTATTTTATGCTAGTTCAAAGGCTTCAAAATCATGAAGAAATTGATATAGAGAGAGAAGCTTATGAACAGGAGGCTTTTTGGAATAGAATTATGGCTGAACATTCAAAGTTTATAAGAGGATTGCTAGATCCAACTGAAGATGAGCTAATAAATACAGCAAATAACTTTGGTCATCAATTTGATATATTAACTAGAGAAGCAAGAGCAGCTATGAATAAATCAATTCCAATTTCTAAAGTTACAGATGAAAGCTTAGAAGCAACCAAGTCTATAAGAAATTTTAAGGCACAAGGTACTCAAGGTCTAGTAGAATGTAAGATTAAGTCTATAATAATACCATTGTTGGGAGATCATACGCTACGTGAAGCTAATCACTATTTGCGCTTGCTCAAAATATTCAAAAGGGCTGAAGATATAGACTAGTAATTGTATCTTCAATAAAACTTTTAGCACAATTGCTTATGATGTGCTAGAAGCTTTTTTTATTCTTTAGGAATTTATATTCCAGTTTTTTTGTAATCCATAGTTTCGAGATTATTTGTGGGAACTAATAGAAATCTGTGTATAGTATCTAAAAAAATGGAATACTAAGCATGAGGTGATTTACATGGAAAGTGTATGGAGCTATGAAGTTAATTTTAGAAAAAGAGAAACTTTAAATCAAGATATTCAATGTGACATTCTTGTAATAGGGGCTGGAATGGCAGGATTGCTCACAGCATATATGCTAAATAAAAGTGGGAGAGATGTTGTTGTAATTGATGCAAGAAGTATAGCAGGAGGAGTTACTAAAAATACAACTGCTAAAATAACATCTCAGCATGAATTAATTTATGATAAATTAATAAAAGAATTTGGTGAAGATAGTGCCAGTCAATATGCAAGAGCTAATGAGCTTGCTATAAGAAAATACAAGGAAATAATTGATGCAGAAAAAATTGATTGTGATTTTGAGCATAAAGATGCTTACTTGTATACTTCAGATAACATTAAGGACATTGAGGACGAATATAATGCAGCGAAAAGATTAGGAATTGATGCTGAGCTTGTAGATGAAGTAAATATTCCGATAAAAGCTAAAAAGGCATTGAAATTTAAGAATCAAGCACAGTTTCACCCACTAAAATTTCTAAGATCAATTTCAGAACAGTTAACTATTTATGAAAATACAGTAGCTCTTGATATTACTGAGGATAATACTGTAGTTACAAAAAATGATATGAAAATTAAAGCAAATAAAATAGTAGTTGCATCACATTACCCATTCTTAAATACTCCAGGTTACTATTTTATGAGAATGCATCAAGAAAGAGCATATGCTATAGCTTTAGAAAATGCGCAAGATGTTAAGGGAATGTATAAAGGTATTGATCAAAATACATATTCATTTAGAAATTATAAGAATCTATTAATACTTGATGGTGCAGCCAGAAGAACTGGGGAAAATGAAGAAGGGGGAGCATACGAGGAATTAAGAAAGTTTGCTAAAGAATTTTATCCAAATGCAACAGAAAAATATCATTGGTCGACTCAAGATTGTATGACCTTAGACAATATACCTTATATAGGTCACTACTCATCTAAAACCCCTAATATTTATGTTGAAACAGGATTTAAAAAATGGGGAATGACAACTTCAATGGTTGCAGCAATGATAATAAGCGATATAATTCTTGAAAAGGAAAATGACTTCTCTGAAATATTCTCGCCAAGAAGATTTGACATGTCAGCATCTATGAAAAATGCTGCAAAGGATCTTGTCATAACTGCAAAAAACTTTATCGCGGAGAGGATAAATATTCCAGAGGAAACCTTAAGTAGTATTGAAAATGGTCATGGAGGCATTATAGAATATAAAGGTCAAAAGGCTGGTGTCTATAAGGATAATGAAGGCAAAGTATATACAGTATCAACAAAGTGCGCTCATTTAGGCTGCGAACTTAAATGGAATGCTGATGATTTGACTTGGGACTGTCCTTGCCATGGTTCAAGATACAATTATGAGGGAATCTGGATTGAAAGTCCTACTAATAAATGCCTTCATGAAGTGTAGTAATATGTTATAGATAATAGCATAAGTATATTATTTAACATACATAGAGTTTATACGTTGAAGAAGCTGTCTTAAAATATTTAAATTTTAGATGGCTTTTTTAGTTTGGAAAACTATTTTGATATGATACCTTGACATTATTACTAATTAGTAATAATATTATATCCATGAATAAGAATAAAGTAACTTATGGAGAATTAAATGATTTAAATTTAAAAACTATTATAGCATTAAGCCGATGCATACAAAGTGTTAACAAAAGAGAACTTAAGATTATCAAAGAAGGAGGATTAACTTATTCACAATTTGGGGTACTTGAAGTACTGTATCATAAGGGAGATTTAAGAGTCAGTGAAATATTAGAAAAAACTCTTTCAACTGGTGGTAATATGACTGTTGTTATAGATAACTTAGCTAAAGATGATTTGATTGATAGACGTCCTGATCCTAAGGATAGACGCGCAAGTTTAATAAGCATATCTGAAAAAGGAAGAAAGCTTATGAGTGAACTCTTCCCTAAACATGTAGATAATTTAAATGAAATTTTTAGCACTTTAAGTGTTGAAGAGAAGAAGAATCTAATAAATATGTTAAAGAAATTATCAGGTGTATAAAGTGGAACTTACACCTTAATTTTTAAATAAATAGTACTAATTAGTAATTAACTGATTAGTACTGAAGTGTTAACCAGATTTTATAATAGAGCAAAAAAAAAGAGTGAAGAAGTAGGAGTAGTAGAAAAAACTCTTTGAGTTTATTAGTAATACATTTTAAATATTTACTATTATCTATTGCTTATTCATAAATTATATTTTGCGAATATGTTCTAAAATTTGATAGAGTTAGATAAAATGGAGGAGGGTAAAAAATGTTAAGAAAAATTGAAAGCGGAAATATGGGCAGTAGTAATCTAGGATGGTTAAGAAGCAAATTTCATTTTTCATTTGCAGAATACTATAACCCACATAATATAAAGTTTGGAGTTTTAAGAGTTATAAATGATGATTTAGTTGAATCTAATACTGGATTCGATACTCATCCACATAGAAATATGGAAATAATATCATATGTAGTTAACGGTGAACTTACACATGGAGACAGCATGGGAAATAAAAATACAATAAGTCGTGGTCATGTTCAATACATGAGTGCTGGCACAGGCGTATATCATAGCGAGCATAATTTAGGGAAAGATGAGTTGAGATTTTTACAGATATGGATATTTCCAGATAAGGAAGATTATAAGCCTAATTATGGAGATTATAGATTTGACTGGAGAGATAGACAAAATAAATGGCTTCATATGGTTTCAAGTAAAAATGCAAATGCACCAATAAAAATAAATCAAGATATAAATGTTTATTCCCTAGAACTTGATAAAGGAAAAGAAATTAATTTTCAAGTTAATGAAGGGAGACAGGCCTATTTGGTTCAAATAGAAGGTGGTGCTATAATAAATGACATTGAATTAAATAATAGAGATGGAATGGAAATAGTTGAGGAAGATATTTTAATCAAAGCCAAAGAGACATCTCATATTTTGATTTTAGAAATGAAGAAAGAAAATTAAGAATTGTATAAGTTCAACTAATCTTCAGAGGGAGGTTGGTTGAACTTCTTAAACAAAATAAGAATAAAAAGAGGGTTAATAATGAATGATTTTTTAAAAATTGTAAGAGAAAGAAGATCAGCTAATAAATTTATTGAAAATATTAAAATACCTAGAGAAGATTTTAATGATATATTTAGAGAACTTTCACTGGCGCCTTCTGCTTTTAATTTGCAACATGCTAGGTACTATGTTGTAGAAGATAAGGAGCTTATGGAGAAAGTTTATGATGCATCATTTAAACAATACAAAATAAAAACTGCTTCAGCAACTATAATTGTAACAGGTGATAAAAACGCATACTTATCAGCAGATAAAATTTATGAAGGCTCAATGATGCTTGGAATGATTGATAAAACTGATTATGAAATCATGCTTAATACTATTAATAGTCTTTATGAAGGTTGGGGAGAAGAATTTAAGCATGAAGAAGCTATAAGAAATGCTTCATTGTCAGCGATGCTATTTATGTTATTAGCTAAAGACAAAGGCTTGGATACATGCCCAATGATTTATTTTGAGAAGGAGAAGATTGGTAAGTTATTAAATATTCCAGAGAATGAAGTTCCAGTTTTAATGATTACTATGGGGAAAATGGACAAGAGTAGTAATAAAATTAGAGGATATAGAAAGCCTGCTGCTGAATTTGTGAAATTTTATTAATCAAAGCTTTTACACCCAAAATATTAATATTGGATTTGGGGTGTAAAAGCTTTGAATTTCACTATTAGTATACATAATAAAAATAAAAGTGTTAAAACTATTCAGTGTAAAAAGCTTTATATTTAATCTAACAATAACTAAGGAGGCAATATAATGGATGATGATAAAGTGATATGCGGATGTAAAAATGTTAAAGTAAAAGACATAAAGAATGCTATTGCTAATGGCGCAAAATCATTTGAAGAAGTTCAAGAAAAAACTGAAGTTGGAACTGGCTGCGGGCATTGCGTAGAAAACAATAAAGCATTAGTTGATGAATTATTAGGAAAGTAACATCAAAAATAAGAATAGATATGATACAAATATTGATACCACTTACATTGAGATACAAATATATCTTTATGTGGTGGTTCTTTTTGTTTAAAAAATTACTATCCCCATAAAATTCACACAAATAAATGTTAGAATACGTTCAGAAATTGTAAATATAGATTGGAGGAAACACAAAGGTTTTGATAGTTTCAAAAAAGTAAAATCTTATATTCTGGGGGTTATTAAAAATTGATTGGATTAATTCAGCAAAATATATTCTTAGTAATTGTTATTGTAGCTCTTATTATAGCTATTGCAGCTTATGTTATTAATAAAAACGAAAAAGAAAGTGAAGAAACTGTAGTAAGAGAATTTTATGGACTTGGTACAATAATACGATTAAGAGTGGATGGAAAAAATCGAGAAAAAGCTATTCAGGAAGCTATGGATAGACTCAATATTATAGAAAATAAAATGTCTGTATTTAAAGAATTTAGTGAGGTCTCCATGATAAATAAAAATGCTGGAGTGTCAAATCAAGCTGTGAGCACAGATACTTACTTTGTAATAAATAAAGCAGTAGAATACAGCAGGTTATCAGAAGGGACTTTTGATCCAACTATAAGGCCTATAGTAAGTCTATGGCGTATAGGAAGTGATAATCCTAGAATACCAAGTAAAAGTGAAATTACAAGTAATCTTAAACTCGTAAATTATGAAGATATAATTCTTGATGAAAAGAGCCATTCAATAGGTTTAAAACATACAAAGCAAGCAATTGATATTGGCGGAATAGCTAAAGGATATGCTGCAGATGAAGTAAAGAAAGTTTTTGAGAATAACAGGATTAAAAGCGCTTTAATCGATATTGGTGGAAATATTTATGCCTTGGGCACAAAGCCAGATAAAACTTTATGGAAAGTAGGTATTCAAAACCCTGTTGATACTCGTGGAGAACATATTGGAGTTATTAGTGTGGAAAATAAATCTGTAGTTACATCAGGAAATTATGAAAGATATTTTACTAAGGAAGGAAAGATATATCACCATATAATTGATCCTAAAACAGGATATCCTTCTGAAAGTGAGGTTATAAGCTCAACGATAATCTCAGATCACTCCATTGATGGGGATGGACTATCTACAGGGGTTTATATTATGGGGCTTGAAAAGAGTATCAAACTAATAGAATCTTTAAAAGGAATTGATGCCATTTTTATTACTAAAAATAAAGAAGTATATGCAACATCAGGAATAAAAAATAATTTTAAGATAACCAATACAGAATTTAATTACAAGGATAGCCTATAAGAGAAAAACAAATTTATTAACATGGATAGTAGAATGGGAGAGAGACGATGAAAAAAGCAATATCAAGGTTACAAGGATTGAGATTAATTTCTCAAATTATGTTTTTAATTTTAATGCCAGAATTAGTTGCAGTGATTTTTAATCAATTTAAAAAGCTATACTCAATGGTTCTTAAAGGAAATTTTGATGTAATATCAGTATGGCCTCAATTATTAGCAATGATTACAATTTTTATTATAACCATAGTACTTGGGAGATTCTTTTGTGGATGGCTTTGTACCTTTGGAGCTATTAATGATTTTATCTACATGGTATCAAAAAAAGTATTTAAAACAAAATTCAAAGTAAATGAAAAAGTAGATTCTATATTAAAATATTTAAAATATGTTATTTTACTATTTATAATAGTAGTTATTTGGACAAGTGGTAGTACAGCGTTTGATAGTTATAGTCCTTGGGATGCATTTGCACAGCTTGATAATATTTCGGGTGCTATAGCAGGTTATACAGGAGGATTTATAATACTTGCAATAATAGCAATTGGAGCAGCTTTTATAGAAAGATTTTTCTGTAGATATCTTTGCCCGCTTGGAGCTGTCTTTTCAATCCTATCGAAGGCTAGAATTTTAAAAATAAAGAAACTTAGAGACAAATGTGGACCTTGTAGAATATGTACAAATAATTGTTCAATGGGAATAAAGCTTTATGAAATGGATAAGGTGAGCAGTGGAGAATGTATAAATTGTTTTAAGTGTATAGATGTTTGCCCTAGAAAAAATACTAAAGTAAATATTTTAGGTGAAGATGTAAGTCCATTACTTCCTAGTGCAATAGCTATTGCTGCATTTACTGGAGTAAATGCTTTAGGTGGTGTTATGAAGGATACAATCCCTAATCATTCATCAAATAATACTGTTGCTAGTAGTTCAGATATTAACAAATCAGAGCAAAAGAAATATAAAGATGGAACATATACAGGAGTAGGGAAAGGTAAGAATCCAGATTTAAAAGTTGCAGTTACTATAAAAGATAACAAAATCACAAATGTAGAAATAGTATCTAATAATGAAACAAAAGGCAAAGAAGCCTTAAATACTATCCCTAGCAAAATTGTAGATACACAATCTACAGACGTTGATGTAGTATCAGGAGCTACAATGACAAGTAAGGGAATTATGGAAGCAGTAAATGATGCTTTAAGCCAAGCGGAAATCAATGTTTCATTAACATCTAATAATCAAGGAAAATATAATGATGGAACTTATGACGGAATTGGGCAAGGTAAGGGCCCAGAGTTAAAAGTTGCAGTTACAGTAAAAGATGACAAAATCACAAATGTAGAGATTGTATCTAATAATGAAACAAAAGGAAAAGAAGCTTTAGCAGTAATTCCGAGTGAAATTATAGAAAAACAATCTACAGAGGTGGATGCAGTATCCGGTGCCACAATGACAAGTAAGGGAATTATGATGGCAGTAAATGATGCACTAAATCAAGCTATAAGAAATGATTAATTCTTTAAATACAGACATAATTTAATTTTTTTGTAAATATTCATTTAAATAGATGCTTCATAGACATCTAGTAAGAATAGAATATATTTATTTTTTCAAGGGAAAATAGAATGTATTTAAATTTAAGGAGGAATTAATTTTAAATGGTATAAAAGTAATTGGACATAGATTTTTTGGTGCAGTTCCTTATGTTTCTGATGAAACCCGCAAGGATTATCTAAATGAAGTAGAAAAAATAATAAAAGATAAAATATAGAGCTTCTTATTTATTGTTAATTAGGGAATTATGAATTAAGATTATATCGTGGCAGAATGAAATAGGCTAGGATATAATCTTAATTTGATATATAAATAAAGATAAATCATCTAGTTAAATAAAAGTAAATGACAAACTAGGAATTGAATCTAAAAATAGTTTATTTGTAATTTCTACAACATAAGCTGTAATTATTATATTTAGTGCAACACCGGAATTTCAAATAACTAAGTTACATATGATATTTTTAAGTAAAAGCAGCCTTTGCAAAAATTAAATTAAAATTTCTATAGTATTCTTAAATAAAAGTAATATAAGGTAAAAATTATTAAACATTTAACTTATAATTTTAAAATCAGATAGGGGATAAAATATGCTGGAAGAGAAAAAGGTTCTTATAGTAGATGATGAGAATAAGATAGTTGAAGTTATAAAATCATATTTAGAAAAAGAAGGTGCAATTGTATTTGAAGCATATGATGGAAATCAAACATTAGAGGTCTTTGAAAGGATTAATCCAGATTTAATAGTTCTAGATTTAATGCTGCCAGATATGACAGGTGAAGAAATCTGCAGTATAGTTAGAAAAAGATCTAGAGTACCAATTATAATGCTTACAGCAAAAATTGATGAAAAGAGTATAATTTCAGGATTACATATGGGTGCTGATGATTACATAACTAAACCTTTTAGCCCAAGAGAGCTTATAGCAAGAATATATGCAATATTTAGAAGACTTAATGAAGAAGTTGTACCTTTATCTAATGAAATTTCATTTAATGATAATGATTTGGTAATAGATATGTTAAAGAAAGAAATACGGAAAAATGGAGAGAATATAGGGCTTACCTCAAGGCAGTATAAAATATTGATGACCTTACTTAAGTATCCTAACAAGACTTTTACAAGGGAAGAGCTTATAAGTACGGCACTTGGAGATGATTATGATGGATATGATCGTAATGTAGATACTCACGTTAAAAATATAAGACAAAAGATTGAAACCAATCCTAAGGATCCACAGTATATAATTACTGTCCATGGAACAGGCTATAGGTTTGGAGGAGAATTTAATGAAGAAAAATCTTAGAAACAGACTTTCACTTTCATACATATTTATAACAATGATTTGCGTAGCACTTATTAGTATCCTTTCACATTTCTTTCTTGTAAATCAATTTAAAAATTATGTTATACAAGAACGTCAAAGAGACAATAAAATTATTGTTGCAGCTATAAGTCGTGAGTATAGCAATAGTTCAAATTTTAATGTTGAAGCAATTCAAAGTATTGGCGCTGGTGCAATTGAAAATGGATTATTTATTACCGTAAAAGATGCATCAAATAAAGTAATATGGGATGCTGAAACTTACAATAATATTAAATGTGAAGAAGTTAAAAATCGTTTGATTAGTACAATGGAAAAGATTTTTCCAACCTGGGAAAGTGAATATTCTAAAGATGAATATCCAATAATAAATAATTCTAATAAAGTAGGAGATATAAGTATAGGTCATTATGGCCCTTTTTATTATGATGAAAATGACATAATGTATTCAAAAACACTAAATAAAATACTTATAGGTGTTGGAGCAGCTTCTTTATTATGTGCATTAATATTGGGATTGATAATGGCTGAAGGATTAAGCAGACCAATTTTGAAGGTTATAAATATAGCAGAGATGATTTCAAAAGGGGATTATAGTCAAAAGATTGAGAAGAAATCAAATGTTGAGGAGCTAGACAAACTAACTGCCACCATTAATAGTCTTGGGTATTCTCTTAATGAACAAGAAAAATTAAGGCAAAGACTAACAAAAGATGTTTCCCATGAACTTAGAACTCCACTTTCTACCCTTCAAAGTCATATGGAAGCGCTGATAGATGGAATATGGGAGCCAACTCCAGAGAGGCTTATAAGCTGCCATGAAGAGATACTAAGACTTAAACGTCTTGTAGGAGATTTGGAGAAGTTAGCACAGTATGAAAGTGAAAATCTCGTTTTAAATAAGACGGAATTTAATATTGGTGAGGCTGTTAAAAATATAGTTTTAAACTTCGAAAAAGAATTTTTAAATAAAGGTGTATCTTTAATTTTTCATGAGAAAGATATTGTTGGATATTTAGATAAAGATAAAATAAGCCAAGTTGTAGTTAATCTAATATCTAATGCATTAAAATATACTCAAAAAGGTGGTAAAGTGGATGTTAATATATCTGAAGATAACAATTATATTGAAATAAGCGTTAAGGACACAGGGATAGGAATATCTCAGGATGATTTACCTTATGTGTTTGAGAGATTTTATAGAGCAGATGAATCAAGAAATAAATTAACAGGTGGAGCAGGGATAGGTCTTACGATTTCTAAGTCTATAGTTGAAGCACATGGTGGAAATATAACATTAGATAGCATAATTGGTAAAGGAACTAATTTTGTGGTAAAAGTACCGAAAATAGTATAAAATATTTTTATACTATTTTCGCTTTTTTTTATACAAAAGATAAATTTGATGTAACAAGGAGGAGAATTATGTTATTTAGGTTAAATGAATTTCTAATGGCTGTTTCATTTGCTTTAGACTTTGTGGAGATGGATATTCTTGGGATGGCATCTAACCATGGAAAAAGAACTGCATATATTTCAATTAGTATTGCTAAAGAACTGGGTCTGAATTCTGAAGAGCTCCATGATGTAGCTGCACTTGCAATGCTTCATGACAATGGGTTAAGTGAATATAGCCTGCATGAAAAATTGGCTACAAAAGAATTAAAAAATGCAGCATTATTAGAAGGGGTAAAAGAACATTGTACAATTGGAGAAAGTAATATTAAAAACTATCCATTGCTTACTAATGTGAAAAATATAATAAAGTACCATCATGAAAGGTATGATGGTACAGGATTCTTTAGATTAAGGGGAGAAGAAATTCCTCTAATGTCGCAAATTATAGCAATTGCTGATGCTTTAGAAAAGACCTTTGATTTGCAGAATAATAATCACAATATGCAAAACAAAGTTTGTGAATTTGTAAGGAATCAAGAAAATATATCATTTTCTTCAAGAATTGTAAAAGCGTTTTTTAAAGTTACTGAAGAGGAAAAGTTCTGGATGAATTTAGAAAATAGTTTTATTAGTATAGAATTAGAAAAAAGAATTCCAAAGCATAGCCTGGAATTATCATTTGAAGAGATTCATGGTATAACTAATGTGTTGTCAAAGATTATTGACTCTAAATCTAGCTATACTCAAAGGCATTCTCAAGGCTTATCAGAGAAGGCAGCTATTATGGCAGATTTCTATAACTTAGAGAAGGAAGAAAAGATGAAGCTAATTATTGCTGCAGATCTTCATGATATTGGTAAACTAGCGGTGCCAAATGATGTATTGGACAAGCCAGATAAACTTTCTGATGAGGAATTTAAAATTATAATGAAACATCCAGAGTACACTAGATTAGCACTTCAAGAAATAAAAGGATTTGAGGATATAACTGAGTGGGCTTCAAATCATCATGAAAAGTTAAATGGAAAGGGATATCCTTTTGGTATGACAGACAAAGAATTAGATTTTAATTCGCGTCTTATGACTTGTCTTGATATTTATCAGGCACTTACAGAGGAAAGACCATATAGAGAAGGATTATCCCACGAAAAAGCAATGGAAATACTAAAAAGTATGATGGACAATGGATTTATAGATACTAAAATAACTAGAGATATTGATTGTGTTTTTAGTAAGTTGAGTTAAACTATAATGAAGTATCTTCTTATGATTTAGGAATACGGATTACATTTGAGATTCAAAGCGTCAAAATTGACACAAGTTATTGTGATATAATATTATATAATAAAAAGGAAGTGAATTCATTATGTTTCTAGTAATAGTAGTTAGCTCCATGCAAAGATTATAATATGTGAAAAACTTTTGCCTGGAGCCAATATATCAACAGTAAGTTTTTCATATTATAATAGGTCTTTGTATCTTCATTTAGATATTAAATGTAGAGTGGAGCGAAGAAATTATGAAATATGAAAAAGCGCAAAATATACTGCCATATAATATAATTGAACTAATTCAAAAATATACAGATGGTGGATATATATATATACCAAGAAAAAATGAAAATAAAAAATCATGGGGAGAAAATACTGAGACTAAAAGATATCTTAGTGCAAGAGATAAAGAAATTTTTAATAAGTATTCATCTGGAATGTCCGTTAAAATTTTAGCTGAACAGTATTTTTTAACTGAAGGTAGTATTAGAAGAATAATAAGGAAACAAAAAAATTCTACTTAATATAAGAGAAAAGGCATATTTTTCACAGTCATTACTATGGAGAATATGCTTTTTTTCAGCATGATTATAAACATTACAGATTTATTCTTAAACTTGGTCTTCATATTACATGATGATATCATTTATTATGAGGACACAAGGAGATGTAAAATATGAGTATTTTAACAATTGAAAACATGAGTCATTCATTTGGCGATAGGATTTTATTTAACGATGTATCTTTTAGGTTATTAAAAGGAGAGCATATTGGCCTTGTTGGTGCTAATGGAGAAGGAAAGTCGACTTTTATGAAAATAATTACTGATCAAATATTACCAGATAAAGGCACTATTGAATGGAATAATAAATTCAGTATTGGTTATATGGATCAATTGGTTGATTTGAAAGAAGGAATTAATGCGTTAAATTTCTTAAAAGAAGCATTTGATAATTTATTTAATATAGAAAGTAAAATTAATAGTCTATATATTGATCTTCAAAATATGAGTGAGAAGGATATGGAAAAATCTTTAAATAAAATTGCTATTATGCAAGAAATATTAGATAAAAATAATTTTTACAGTATCAATTCAAAAATACAGGCAACTGCAGTAGGTCTTGGAATTAAGGACCTTTTAGATAAAGATGTTTCAACTTTAAGTGGCGGGCAAAGAACTAAGATTTTACTCGCTAAATTACTTTTGCAAAAGCCAGATATTTTATTACTGGATGAGCCGACTAATCATTTAGATGAAGAGCATATTGAATGGCTAAAAAATTACTTAGTAAATTATGAAAATGCATTTATATTAATATCGCATGATAATGTTTTTTTAAATAATGTGGTAAACGTAGTTTATCATCTTGAGCACAAAGTATTAACAAGATATGAAGGGAATTATGACTATTTTATTAAACTATACGAAATACGAAAAGAACAAAGATTGATTGAATATAAAGAACAACAAAATGAAATAGAAAAGCTTGAAGATTATATAAGAAAAAATAAAGCAAGAGCCTCAACTTCAAAGCAAGCTAAATCAAGAGAAAAGAAACTTAATAAGATTGAAAGAATAGAAATAAAAAAAGAAATTATAAAACCTCATTTTAATTTTAAAACTGTAAAAATGCCAGAAAGTATAATCCTTGAAGTAAGCAACTTGATTATCGGATATAACAGACCTTTAAGCAAACCTTTAAACTTAAAAATGAAAAGAGGACAAAAAATTGCAGTAACAGGAGCTAATGGATTAGGAAAGACTACTCTGCTAAAAACCTTACTTGGAATGCTAAAACCTATAAATGGTGAAATCACTTTAAGTGAGCATAGAAAAATAGGATATTTTGAGCAGGAAATTGCATGGAATAGCACTAATTCAGTTTTATATGATGTTTGGAGTGAGTTTCCTCACCTAACTCAAACGGAGGTAAGAAGAGAATTGGCCAGGTGTGGATTAACAAGGCAGCATATAGATAGCCCTATTAATATATTAAGCGGAGGAGAGCAGGCTAAAGTCAGATTATGCAAACTTATTAATGAATATACAAATGTATTAGTATTAGATGAACCAACAAATCACCTAGATATTAATGCTAAAAATGAATTAAAGCGTGCATTAAAAGAATATGAAGGAAGTATGATTTTAGTATGTCATGAGCCGGAATTTTATAAAGATATTGCTACAGATATATGGGATTGTGAAGAGTGGGGGAGTTTTAGTATATAAAAGTTTTAAATAGAAAATAATTATACAACAATTTTTAAACGAAGATGGATGGCTAGTAACAGCAGTATATGAGTATTTGGAAAGTTCAATTTCCATGTTTGGTTATTCAAAGAATTATATTGCTGGTTCTTGTGAATTTCTTAGCTATGGCTCAAATGACGAATCTATTTGGGAATCAAAAATTTAAAACTTTGACCAGTAAGTACTTAATTAAGACTAGAATATAGAAAAGTAATTACTGAATAGGTAATTGTTCTAGATTAGAATATTATAAGAGATAAAGGAACAAAATCATAAATTAATCCTAAGTAGAATTAGATTTTTAATTCTACTTAGGATTTTTTGGTCATTAGGTTTATAAAACTACTTTTTAAGAGATGGGCGTCAATTAAAGGAAAAATGATTAATTAATATTTCTATAAATGGGCTTTAATTCTATTAATCGTACTTCATGTGGTTCTAGTTCGGCAGTTATTGTTAGTGAATTATGTTCAGTATTGATGATTTTCTTTTGAATTCTTGGTAGTGATACAGATTTTAGATAATCAATATCAGTCTTATTTTGTAATGGCAATCCACCTAATTCAAGCCATTTATCAAAAGAGCTTCCATAATTCTTATTAACGATAGTCTCAGTTAGCTCATAACAGATTTCAGAAAGATTTATAAATGGAAGAATTACTTTTAATATATTTGTTTTTGGAAATGGTGTATATCGATTAGTAAAAGTCATATCAAACACTTCACCTGCTGCATATAGTTTTGAATAGTGCTGGTAATTATATAAGATAATTTTAATCGAAGATCCATTTGTAGTTATAAAGAAACCATCACCTTTTTGAAGCAATATATCACCAAGATTATTAAGCATTTTAAAAACATAATAATGAGATTTTTTTATTCCGTTATAGGTGAAAACACCTTGTCCACCATGGTACAATTCGTTTTTCATTTTTACTTCCTCTGTAAAATCAGATAATTGCCAATAACCGAAACTTTCAAGATTATCATAATTTTCTAATATATTTTTTGCAATATAAGCTGATTTATAGGTGGTATCATTTATCAGCTCATTATTAGAAATCGAAGAATTCCACCCTATTAAGTATAGTTTTTCAGTTTTCCAATCTTTTTCTTTGATTCTTTTTCTAATACATTGAATATTTTCTTTTAAAGAATTTTCAGATTCTACATATACAAGATATTTTTGCATTTCTAAATGAAGTTTTTTCGAAAGAGTAGTAGAATCACCATCTGGAAAACTCATAGGATAAAAATGCATAGTTAAAAAATCTGGTATGCAGTTATTTGATTTGCAGAAATTCATAAAAGTGTCCATCCAGTCATTTGAACCTGCCAATGTGTTAGAGAAAACAGGTGAACTTCCAAAATTAATGCAAGGATCAATATTCTTTAATGAGGTAAATGTCTCTTTAAAAAGAATAAAAAAATCATTGCTATTTTCAAAGCCAAACATTTCTATTAAATCAGGCTCATTCCATAAGAAAAACGGCCAAGATTCAACTTCTTTTTTGCCATAGCGGGAAATTAAATGTTTGATAAGTTCTTCGATAATATAAGTCCACTTTTCTATGCTTTTAGGAAGGCTAATAATCGAGTTAATAAAAAACATTGTACGAGAAGGATCCAGTGCAAGTTGTTTTGGCATAAATGAAAGTTCCATAAAAGGTTTTAGTTTAATTGAAAGAAGAAAATCTACTACTAAATCAATATAAGTAAAGCATAGTTCAGATTCACCATCTTCATTTTCAGAATAAAACATCATCTCATCATCGAATAATCCATGAAAACGGATATATCTAAATCCAATATCTTTTTGCATTTCACGGAGCATATCTTGATTTTCAGAAATTAAGATATGCTTTGCCTTTCCAATACAGATAAGAGTTTTAAATGTATGCTTTAACTGAACTCCCTTTATTGAAATATCAATTGGATTTACTTCACATATTGTAGTATGTTGTTTAGTCTCTTCTGGAATAATAACGTCATGTCTTAAATAATCTACTAAACGATTAAATGAAGTATTATGGCGTAAAGCAAAATAATTTACACTTTCCGTAATTTTCTTTTTTGTGCCAAGATCATATGCATCCATATTTTTTCGATATGAACTTGGAAGGCAGGAATATTTGCTTTTAAATGAAGAAACAAAGGAACGTGTATTAGAAAAACCATTTTTTTCTGCAATATATTCAATTGTTAAGTTAGGATCAGTTAAATCTTTCATTGCATGAGAAAGTCTTATTTCTATTAGGTAATCACTAAAACTAATGCCTATAAAATCTTTAAATATTTTTGAAATATATGGCGTAGATAGATAAAACTCATCTGATAAAGAATTCAGAGAAATTTTATTTCTATAATTTTCGCTTATATAATGTAATATGTTTTTTATTCTCTCTGAATTTTTATTTATATCGGTAGAATTTGCAGAATCTTCCACTTTAAAAGTGCTAGTTAATATATATAACAATTCATAGATATATGATTTATTTAAAAGTTCAACATTCTCGTCTGGGTTAACATTAGATTTTACAATTAAGGCAAGAAGGCGCTTTAATCGTATAAATTTCTTTTTATCTGCTTCTATAGATGAATTGCAATCAAACCTATTTTGGGCAAAGCGAGAAATTTCAGGGTCCAATGCAGAAATATCAATTTTTAGTGATAATACTTCACATTTTTTCCCATATAAGGAATGTACATCGAACATATTTATAAGAATAAGATCGTCTTCATGTAAAGTATATTGCATATTACGACACTGAACTCGAACGCTGCCAGCTAATATATATATTAGCTCTATGCTTTTATGCCAATAGCGTTCTAGGTTTTCAATTGCTAGAACGGAAAATTCCATGGGAGACGAGGTTTTAAAAGTTATAAGTTCCTGATTTATATTCATAAAATACCTCCATAAGAGATAATATATAAATTTTAACTCATCTAATATATGATGTGATAAATTTATAGCATTATCAAGAAAGGATTATAACATATAATAAAGCAAGATGAAAATGATTATGTAAAATTTTAATATTTTTACTGTTAAAATTTAATGAATGCTTGCGAAGTTATAATCTTTATTAAAAAATAAATAGAAATTTACAGTTAATAAAATATAATACCTAATTTTTTATATAATTGTTGAATGCTAAAATAGTAACGAATGATACGTTGTGTATAGATTTTACATTAACGCAATAATTGGAGGTATAAAACATGAAAATTTTAGGTATTTCAGGTGGAAGAAAAGATAGTAATAATGATGCTATGTGTAAAGAAGCTTTAATAGCAGCGAAGGAAATGGGGGCAGAAATCGAATTTGTTCGTTTATTGGATTTAGATATAAAACCTTGTACAGGCTGTACAGCTTGTGTTAACTCACTTATGACAGGAAAGGGAAATATGTGTGCCTTAAAAGATGACTTTGATTGGTTATTAGATAAGATGTTAGATGCAGATGGAATAATTTTTGCAAACCCTATTTTTTGTAAAGGTGCTCCAAGTGCATTTTTAACAATTAGGGATCGTTTTGGGCCAAGAATGGATAGAGGGAATAATGTTGTAGCTACTAAGATTGCAGAGGAAACAGGCGGTAAAGCTCCAGATCCAAGAATTCTAAAAGATAAGGTGGTTTCTTATATAGGAATTGGAGGTTCAGATTGGGTTACAGCATTCCAATGTGATTCAGGAATCCAAGCATTGACTCCTATGTGGAAAGTTATAAATAATGAAGTTTTTCCATGGTCAACTGCAATAATCGTAGATGATGAGAAAGTTTCAAAAGTCCATGAAATAGGAAAGAATCTTGCAGAAGCTGCAAAAGACATTGAAAATGCTTCTTATAAGGGTGAAGAAGGCGTATGTCCACATTGCCATAGTAGAAATTTCTTCTTAGATAGAGAATCTACACATGCTGTCTGCTGCCTATGTGGTATTGAAGGTGAAGTTAAGATAGTTGAAGGTAGAGTAAGATTTGAATTTCCAGAAGAACAATTAAGCCACGCTCATGATACATTGTCAGGAAAGTTTATTCATGCTGATGATATTAAAAAGACAGTTGAAACAACTATGAATTTAAGGAAATCAGAAGAGTATAAGAAGCGTTTAGAAAATTATAAAAATTTTATTACATCAATTAAGCCAGAAAAATAGGTGGAATATTATTTTATAAAATAGGAGCGAAATGAGTAGCTTTAGAATAAAAATATCATTTTATTCGAATTAATATTCTGTCCACGACTAAAAAGATTTTTATTATCATGGAAAAATTAGAGGTTAGTGCTGTTAAATTAAAATAGCATTAGCCTTTTAAATATTTATATATAATCTATTTTGAACTTTCAATAATAACGAAATATTCATATTAATTAAAGCCCCAGAATTTAGGTGGTTATTTTGGCTTAATGAATTTATTAAGTGCTAGAACAGAGTAAAGTTTTATTGTTATAATGATAAGAGAGGTTTAATTAAGGACATCTAAAACGAGTATGTTTAAATGGCAACTTAGGATATTATTGGAATGAAATTCGACAATTTATATTAAGAATCATTGATTTTCTTACATGAATATGATAATATTTCTATATATTAGGTAAGTGTATTTATAAAAAATAGAACAATTGGAAGCGATGAAAAATTCTCTATATCTGGGCACTTTGAGAATTTGGAGCTAGTTGTGCAACCGACCAATTAAAACTTAGTAATACATAAATATATTAAGTTTTTGTTGGTTTTTTATTTTTAATTAATCATTTTAATAAATATATTGTAATAATGAAATTATATTTAAGATTCTAGTATTAAGATAAGGGGGACAATAAAATGACGTGGCTTAATAATTTAAAGGTAGGTAAAAAATTAACTTTACTTATAATTTGCTCTTTAGTAGGATTATTTGCAGTGGGAATAACCGGCTACTATTTTTTACAAACGTCTAGTAAAAGTATGGAGGTCATGTATAGTGAAAGACTGCTATCAAGTGAATGGCTTAGTGAGTCTAGAGTACATGCAAGGGCTATTTCAGCTGACATTTTTAGAATTATGGTAACTACTGATAAAAATGAAAATAGTAATTTAACAAAAGATATAAATGCTCGTGCCGAAGAATTTAACAATTATATGGCTCTTTATAAAAAATTAAAATTAGATGATTTTGAGGCTGATAAGATCAGTAAGATTGATAGTAATTTAGCTAAATATAGGGAGGGGAGAAAAGTAGCACTAGATTTAGCTGGTGAAAACAAAAATCAAGAAGCCTACGAATACTATGAGAAGAACGTTGAATCATATGCTGATACTTTCTTAGCTGATTTAGTTGAACTTGGAGAACATAATAGACAAATTGCTGAAAAAATAAACTCTCAGGATAAAACAAATTTAAAAATTGCAACAGTAACATTTTTAAGCATTGTAATTATAGCTTCAATTCTAATAATTTTATTAGGAATATTAATAACAAAACGTATCACAAAGAGATTAAATGATTTTGTAGTATTTATAGGTGCTTTATCCCAAGGTGATTTTTCTATAGAGATAAAAGAAGATAATCTTAAGGATAAGAGTGAATTTGGTGTTGTAACTAATGCTTTAGATAAGATGACCAAAAACATTATTGAACTAATAAAACAATTAGGAAATACATCTGAGCAGTTAGTATTATCATCTGAAGAGCTTACAGCAAGTGCTGAGCAATCAGCAGATGCATCAAATCTAGTTGCATCCGCAGTAACAACAATGGCACATGGAGCAGATGAGCAATTTTCTTTTGCTAATAGTACAAACAAAGTGGTTGAAAACATATCTAATAAGATAAATGTAGTATCTGAAAATACAAAATCTGTTTCATCTTTAACAGATAAGGCAAAAATATCAGCAAATGCTGGTGAAGATGCTGTAGAGAAGGCAATGAATCAAATGGAAATAATAGAGAAAAAGACTAGTGAAACATCGCTTATTATAAGCGAGCTTGAAGAGAAATCAGTGAAAATTGGACAAATACTTGATACAATCCAAGGTATATCAGAGCAAACAAATCTTCTAGCATTAAATGCGGCAATAGAATCTGCAAGGGCTGGGGAAGCCGGGAAAGGTTTTAGTGTAGTAGCGGAAGAAATTAGAAAGTTAGCAGAACAATCACAAGAGGCAACTAAAGAAATAGCTGGAATTATTAATGATGTGCAAAATAAAACCAATAGTGCAGTTGCTGTTATGAATGAAAACTCAAAGGAAGTTAAAACAGGAGCAGATGTTGTTGATGTTGCAGGAATAAGTTTTAAGGAAATCCTTCAAATGATAATAGAAATATCTAGTCAGATTCATGAAATATCAGATTCTATCACTGAAGTAACTGTTGGAACTAAAGAATCTGTTGATTCAGTAAATAATATTAAAAACATAAGTAGTAATATAGCTGATGAGACTCAAACAATATCGGCAGCTGCTGAGGAACAATTAGCATCTGTTGAGGAGATAGCTTCATCTAGTAAACTTCTATCTCAAATGTCTGAAGAGTTAAGAAGGATTATAGCTAAGTTTAAAATATAGTTATTTAAAAAATACTTATTTATAAGAGAAATAATGCTGATATATATCGAAGATGTATAAACTAGGAATGTGATAAGGAATCAATTTAAATATAAAATTTAAATAATCTAATGATTATAGTTAATTTATTTTTTAAAGTAATTCAATATTCTAAATGCTAATTCTAAATAATCTAGGCACTTACGTATAACTTGTAAGTGTCTATTTTATTGCAGTTTTTATACTAGAGTATATTAATCATACAAAAGAAAACAATAAAAATGGAGGTGATAGAAGTATGAAGAATTTAACCGACAAGGAAAAAGTATATTATGAAAAACATTTAAGACAAGATATAGCAGCAGAATTTGAAGAAGAAAAAGATTCGGGAAATCAACCAGAAAATCCAGGCAGATATCATTTTACCCAAGATTACAATTACCCAATATCATCAAGAAAAAGATAGATGCTAGGATATCTATTAATTGTAAATAAGAAAATATACATTTGTAGTATTACATTAAATTAGAGGTAATGCTTTTTATTATTAAATATAGCTAGTAAAATAAATGTTTCTGTATTTAACTAAGACAAAATTCTAAATTATAGAGGGATTTATTTTGGAAGGAAAAAGCGTTTAGAATTATTCTAAGCGCTTTTTTTGGCATCCTAATCATAGTATTTTATGGTGCTTTATAGATTCATTGAACTTTAAATTAATATTTATTTGTCTTATAATCTCTGGCACGTTTACTAATATAGTAAGTATGGCGCCAACTATATAAAATATTTCATTTTCATTATTTGGCATCATAAACACCTCATTTACTTTTAATATATTAGATACACTTAAGAAATGTTAAACAATATATACAGAGAACAATAGAAAATTAGGTTATAAAACAGATGTGGAGTTATTAATCCAGAAATATATAACTTTCATGCGTTCATAATATTAAGTAATTACATTTGAAGTTCTGAGGTTATACATAGAATATATGTAAATAATATGAATATTTTAGCTAAAACATATTTATGTAACAAGTGATACATGAATTTTACTATTTAAGGGTTATACTAATAAAAAAGTAAAGGAGGTAAATATTTGGAATATTTAAAAGAAAAAGAGATGATGATTAGTAGAATGAGGCAAGCCTTATGCAAAATTATGGGCGATGAAGAAAATTTATTAGATTGGGAGGTGATTAGTGCTTGTAGAAGATTAAATTTTGCACTGAATGAGTACAATGAATTACTAAGGAGAACAATTAAATAATATACTCTTATATGGAAAATTGTCAGAGTGGTTTAATGGGCTGGCTTACTAAGCTAGTGAGCGTAAAAGCTCCACAGGTTCGAGTCCTGTATTTTCCAACAACTTATATTATAGTTTGTAATATATGCTTATAGCGAAATGTGAATAAAGCAATTGAGGCGCTCTAGTTAAAAATTTCTAGTTTGCCTCTTTATTATTTAACTTAACCGATTACATATATCCCCAAGTATTGAATTAATATGAAATAAATGTTGAAATTAATTGGAAAGTATAATAAAATATTAACCATGTGGTAATTAATGTATTGCTATATGAAATTAAATACTATATTTTAGGGGGAATAATAATGAAAAAAATCAAAAGAATTTCTACCATATTGTTAGCTGTTATGATGGTAACAATAATGCTAGTAGGTTGCGGAACAAAAGCAACTCCAGAAGAAAGTGCTAAAATATTTTTAGATCTACTTTTAAAAGATGATAAAACTAATATGGACAAGATAGGGATGAAGGAAGAAGATTATACTGAATTTAGAAGTAGCTTTGATGATGGAATGATGATGGCCCTTGGAAACTCAGGTTTAGATGAAAGCATTCTAACAGATGATATAAAAAATTCTTTTAAGAAAGATATTATTACAGGATTAACTAAAGTGGAATATGAAGTGGTTTCTGCGTCAACAGATAAGGACACATCAAAAGTTCAAGTTAAAATAAAAGGGTTTGATATGAAGAAAATCACTGAAAATGGCCAAAGTGAAATAATGAAAAAAGTTACTGAAAACCCTTCAATGACTAAACAACAAATATATACAGAAGCTTTTAAGCTTATAGGGGGCAGTATGGCTTCTGGAATATTAAAAGAAGAACCACAGACAGTAACAATAACATTAACTAAAAAAGGCGGTGCTTGGTTACCGGGTGAAGATGATGTTGTAACATTAATGAAGGCAATTGCCCAATAGAGTAAAAGAAAAAGCAGTAGTTAGAAGAAATTTTTCTACTGCTTTATTTATTTCTTAAAATTTATAAATAAATGTGATAAAATGTAGTTGTGAAAGTTGAATTATCTTCAATTTTTACTTTAGATCCCATTAAGTGCAGTCATTAACTTGACTGCATTTTTTTATTCTTTAGGAAATTATAATGCAATTAAATTTGTGGATAACTTTATAGTAGTATATTTTACTATGGTTAATACTATAAAAGAATAAAAAAATAAATCATATTCGCCTGCATAAAATGTTCTTTTTTGAGTAAATACATTTAAAAGCAGTAGATCAAAAAGTTTAACTGCTGCTTTTGGTTTTGAAATTATATTGCTGCTATTGTGTAAAAAATTTAAAGTATATGAATTGGGAAAGTTTTTAGGAGAAAGTAACAGGAGTATTCCCAAAAATTATAACTGAATAGCCATAGTTAAAAGGTTTGAGAGTTTGTTCGTTTGATTGAGAATCTAGCCTTGTAAGTTCTCTCATGTATTGATTATTATCAATGACGAAAATAATAACTCTGCCATTAGGGTCATTAATTCTAGCCGTCACAGGAGAACCTATTGGTAGATTAATATCTCGTACATTATAAATACCTTGACTTAAACTTATGGGAGCAGCACTGGTATTTTGAGCTAAATTAGTAAATGACAATAATAAAAATATAAAAAACACTATAGTAGATTTTTTCATAAGATATTTCCCCTTCCATAGTACATTTAAAGCAAAATTTACTAGTGAAATAAGTTCCTTTGAAGGATCTGAATTAAGTAATTTACTTAATAGAATTAATCATTTTAATATATTCCAACATTAGTTATGCGTAATTCATAAAAAAGTATTCAATTACTCATTAGTTTGGATAATAATTAATCACCTATATGTGAATTTATAAATAATAATAAAGCTCAAAGGACTTATATCATTTCTTTGAGCTTTATTTATAGTGATTGCAGATTATGTTGAATTTTTAGTCTTTTTAGATTTTATTAGGCTATTTCGATTTAGATATGAATATTTCTGCAATAAATTATTAGATTTTAATGAACTTTTCTTATATTGTGCTGATTTATGTAAGCCATAAACAGAAATGTGTATATAAATTTATATAAAATACATAATTTATTATATTTCCTATTAAATGTAAAATGGATAAAATAAGTATGTAACCGATTTAAACTAATTTTAAAATTATTCTAATAACTCTAAGTTCTTTTCAGAAAATTAATTTTATTATTATTAAATCTTAAGTAACTTATTAACAGAATATCATTGGGGTAAACACTGAAAATGTCAGCACATTATAAAAAAGTGAAAGTGAGTGATTAAAAGAAACGGTAATATTCAAGTAGTATACAGGAAAGTAGAAGAAATAAAACTATTTTATGGTGTAATGTAACTTAAAGGTTATAATCAAAAGGGGGAAATGAAAATGAAAAAAAGAGGATTAAAATTATTTTTAGCGTCATTAATGTGTTGCACTCTTGCACTTTCTGTTGTAAACGTAAACGCATATGCAGCAGCAACAGACTATTGGCAAAATTGGACAGACGGTGGTGGAACAGTAAACGCAGTTAATGGATCTGGCGGTAATTATAGCGTTAATTGGAGTAACTGCGGCAACTTTGTTGTTGGTAAAGGCTGGAATGCTGGATCATACACTAGAGTAATAAACTATAATGCTGGTCAATTTGCACCTTCAGGTAATGGTTATTTATCATTATATGGATGGACAAGGAACTCACTTATAGAATATTACGTTGTTGATGACTGGGGAACTTATAGACCGACTGGAAATTACAAGGGTACTGTAACTAGTGATGGAGGCACATACGATATATATACTGCTACTAGAACTAATGCACCTTCTATCGATGGAGTTACAACTTTCCAACAGTTCTGGAGTGTTAGACAATCTAAGAGATCAATTGGTACTAATAATACCATTACTATGAAAAATCACGCTGATGCATGGGGAAGTAAAGGAATGGCTTTAGGTTCTAGTTGGGCTTATCAGATGATAGCAACAGAAGGATATCAAAGTAGTGGAAGTGCTAATGTAACAGTATGGGAATAGATTGTCTAGAAATATGAAGATGATTTATACTTAAGTGATTTGAAATTATTAAAAAATTTTTACTCATTTTTAAGGCTGATTAGAATTATAGTTAGCAGATTTATAGATTGAAAATACTTACCTGTATATTGCTTAAATATTACCTTTAAGGCTTGATTAATAAGTCTTAATATTTCAGGGGTCGTTTCTCGAAAGATGAACGGCCTTAAACATTCAGTTAGTAAAATTAACTTTGAGATATTATTTCACATAAATTTTATATGAATTTGAAGGAGGTATATTAATGAGAAAATTATTAATATTTCTTTTAATGATAATAATGGTTTTTGTCAGTGCTTGTTCTAAAGAAATAAGTGATAATCTTGTATTGGTCAAAGGTGGAGATTTTGTAAATACAAAGTCAAACTATTATGGAAAAAACATAAAGTTATCGGATTTTTATATAGGTAAGTATGAAGTTACTCAAAAGGAGTGGAGTGAAATCATGGGAAGTAATCCATCACAATTTAAAGGTAATAACTTACCTGTAGAAATGGTGAGCTGGTATGATTCTATTGAATACTGTAATAAAAGGAGTCTAAAAGAGGGGCTGAAGCCGTATTATAATATAGACAAAGATAAAAAGGATCCTGATAATAAAAATAATAATGATGATATAAAATGGATAATAATGATTAATGAAGGAGCTAATGGTTATCGCTTGCCAACAGAGGAAGAATGGGAATATGCTGCAAGTGGAGGTCAGATGAGTAAGAATTATATATACAGTGGAAGCAACAATGCAGATGAAGTAGCTTGGTATTGTAGAAATGCTGGAGATAAGTATTTAACAGGGAATTGGAATTGGCCTGAAATACAAAATAATAATAACAAAACAAAATCTATAGGTATGAAGAAACCGAACGAATTAGGACTATATGATATGTCTGGCAATGTAAGAGAATGGTGTTGGGACTGGTATAAAGGTTTGGATATTAGCAGCGTATCTGTGAAAGTAACTAAAGGCGGAGGCTGGATTGGCGATGTTACTTGTGGAGAGGCAGCGTTTAGAGGAAAGTATGATGCAAGTGGCAAGGCTCCAGATCAAGGTTTTCGAGTGTGTCGAAGTAAGTAAGAGATAAGAGCTATAGCTAAAAATGATAATTATTAGAGATGTACTTAAATTTATGATATTAGCAAACGCATAATTAATAGAGAAAGACACTATAATAAAAAGTAAGACATGATTCTAATCTAAGATAAAGAGAAGGAGGAGAATTAGATGAATGAAAATCAAATGAAACGAATACATACAGGTAAAGGGTTTATTGCAGCTTTAGATCAAAGTGGTGGCAGTACTCCAAAAGCGTTACTTGAGTATGGGATTAAAGAAAACAGTTATTCTAATGAGGATGAAATGCTTGGATTAGTACATGAAATGAGAAAACGCATAATAAAGAGTCCGGCATTTACGTTAGAATATATTTTGGGTGCTATATTATTTGAAGATACAATGTATCGCACTATTGACAATCAATATACACATGATTATCTTTGGAAGGAAAAAAATATTGTCCCTTTCTTAAAGGTTGATAAAGGCTTAACTGAAATTGAAAATGGTGTACAGCTTATGAAACCAATAAGTAATTTAGATGACCTTTTAAAGCATGCAGTAGAAAAAAATATTTTTGGAACAAAAATGCGCTCAGTTATTAAGGAAGCAAATGCTAAAGGAATTAAAATGTTAGTTAATCAGCAATTTGAAATTGGTAAACAGATTGTAGAAGCAGGTCTTGTTCCTATTATTGAGCCAGAAGTTGACATCCATAGCACCGATAAGGAAGAATCTGAAAAACTTTTAAAACTTGAAATTTTAGAGCAATTATCAAAACTTGATAAAGAAACAAAAGTGATGCTTAAACTTTCAATACCAACTCAAGATAATTTCTACATTGATTTAATAGATGAGCCACATGTTGTCAGAGTAGTAGCTCTGTCAGGTGGTTATAGTCAAGCAGAAGCAAACGAAAGACTCGGACGCAATAATGGATTAATTGCCAGTTTTTCAAGAGCTTTATCTCAAGGGCTCACTGCTCAGCAAACTGAAGAAGAATTTAATGCAACAATATCAAAATCAATTAAGGAAATCTATGAGGCATCAATAAAATAATTCAATAGTATATATTGTGATTAAGTAGTGTAATAAAACTATGTGCCTATTTATTGATGATTGAACACTTTCTCTAGCTCCTAAATAAGTAGTTACATTTATAAAATGTCGGAATGTAGTGAAAATTAAAACAAAATAGAAATTTGTGAATTGATATGTATTGACACCATATAATAAGGTATGATATACTTCATATAACTTAGGGGAGTAGCTTATAAGCTATAGAGCCAACAACCGGCAATTAAAACTGCCTGGTTCTATACTCCAAATGGAAAGCAAGACCTTTGATACGATTTAGTTGTTACTGAATCAGATCAAAGGTCTTTTTTGTTAAATTAAAACTATAAAATCAAGGTAGTGGAGGGATAAACATGGACATTTATTATATTATTTTAGTTTTACCGGCATTGGCTTTTTCGCTTTATTGTCAATTTAAAGTAAAAGGAACCTTTGACAAGTATAGCAATTATGGCAATGCTAGAGGATTTACTGGTGCAGATGTTGCAAGGAGAATTCTTGATAGAAATGGACTTTATGATGTAGATGTAGTTCCGATAGCAGGTAGTTTAACAGATCACTATGATCCTGGAAAAAAGGTAGTGAGATTATCTGAATCAGTATATTACAGCAATTCTGTTGCAGCCATAGGTGTTGCGGCTCATGAAACTGGACATGCAATACAACATAAAGTACAATATGCACCACTTTCTATAAGAAGTGGGCTTGTACCAATTGCAAATATAGGTTCTATGGCAGGCCCATATATGGCGATTTTTGGATTAATATTTCAAATTCCTTTGCTTGCACAACTAGGCATAGTGTTTTTTACTGGTGCGGTAGCATTTTATTTTGTAACTTTACCAGTAGAATTTAATGCAAGTAAAAGAGCAATATCAGAGTTAGAATCCCAAGGAATACTTAGTTTTAATGAAATGGCTCCTGCAAAAAAAGTGCTAAATGCAGCAGCTATGACTTATGTTGCTTCTGCAATAACTGCTGTTGCAAGTTTGCTTCACCTTATATTTTTATTCATGGGAAGTAGTGATAGAGAATAATAAATTATCATGCATGGAGCGTGTTAAAGTCCATACAATACAGGTTATTTGGTTAAGGTTGTAATTTGCTAATATTAAAGGAGGAAATTTTATGTTTCAAAATAGAAAAGGGTCGCCTAATAAAAAAGGATTGCCTGATAAAAAGGAGTTACCGAAATACATTATAGCAGCGCTCATAATTACATTAGTAATAAATATAGTTATAAGTTTGATTTCTCAGTCAAATCATAAACAAATTGATTATAGTGAATTTCTTACAATGGTAAATAATAAACAAGTGGAATCAGTTGAGATTTATAGTGACAAGCTTGTTATAACACCAAAAAGTGATGAGGATGCTTCAGCTATAAATAAAAAATTATATTATACTGGCAACTTAGATTATCCCCAACTTGTAGATAAACTATATAATGCAGATGTAAAGTTTACTACACCCGTAAAAAATACTCAGTCTCCAATTATCGGTTTTATACTTTCGTGGATTATACCTTTTGCTATATTCTATATGTTAGGTAATTGGTTCATGAAGTCTTTAAGTAATAAAATTGGAGGAGGCGGAGGAGGATTTATGTCCGTCGGAAAAAGCAATGCTAAGGTATATGTTGAAAAAGCTACAGGAGTATCTTTTAAAGATGTAGCAGGTCAGGAAGAAGCTAAAGAATCTCTTAAGGAGATAGTTGATTTCCTTCACAAACCTGAAAGATATACGAAGATAGGAGCTAAGCTGCCTAAGGGAGCACTTTTAGTAGGACCTCCAGGTACAGGAAAGACATTGCTTGCAAAAGCTGTAGCAGGAGAAGCAAAGGTACCATTTTTCTCACTTTCTGGGTCAGGTTTTGTAGAGATGTTTGTAGGTGTTGGAGCTTCAAGAGTCAGGGATTTATTTGCTCAAGCTGAAAAGCAAGCACCATGTATTATTTTTATTGATGAAATTGATGCAATAGGTAAGAGTAGAGAAGGTAATATAAGTGGAAATGATGAAAGAGAACAGACATTAAATCAATTACTTGCCGAAATGGATGGCTTCGATTCTTCAAAGGGAGTTGTTATTCTTGCAGCAACAAATAGACCAGAAGTACTTGATAAAGCGCTATTAAGACCTGGACGTTTTGATCGTAGAGTTATAGTAGATAAACCAGACCTTAAGGGAAGAGAAAATATATTAAAGGTTCACTCCAAGAATATAATAATGGATGAAAGTGTTAATTTAAAAGAGATAGCACTTGCTACTGCGGGCGCTGTTGGAGCTGATCTTGCAAATATGGTTAATGAAGCTGCTTTAAGAGCTGTAAGAATGGGGAGAGATACGGTTAGGCAGGATGACTTATTTGAGGCAGTCGAAACTGTAATTGCAGGTAAAGAGAAAAAGGATAGAGTAATGACTGAGAATGAGAAAAGTCTTGTTGCATTTCACGAAGTTGGACATGCATTAGCTTCAGCGCTTCAGAAAAAGACTCAGCCAGTTCATAAGATTACAATTGTTCCAAGAACAATGGGAGCACTTGGATATACTATGCAGATGCCAGAAGAAGAAAAGTACCTTATGTCTAAAGATGAATTGCTAGAACAGATAGTTGTTCTGCTTGCAGGAAGAGCAGCTGAAGATCTTGTGTTTAATGAAATAACTACAGGTGCTTCAAATGATATTGAAAGAGCTACTAGTATTGCAAGACAAATGGTAACAATGTATGGAATGTCAGAAAAATTTGGTATGATAGGACTTGAATCAATTCAAAACAGATATCTTGACGGCAGACCAGTAAGAAATTGTTCAGATGAAATATCTGCTGAAGTTGATCGTGAGGTCATGAATATAATCAATGAATCATACGAAAAGGCAAAAAATCTTCTAAAGGCGAATATGGAAGCTTTGGGCAAAATATCATCGCATCTTATTTTCAAAGAAACCATAATGGGTGATGAATTTATGAAAATTCTAAACTCAATTCAAATAGATGAGCCAGTTAATGTTTAAAATTAAGAAAGTTTCCTGATAAAAATTTTTATAATGTGTTTCAAAAAATAAATATTCTTCAGAATATTAGAATAGATATTCTGAAGAATACTAGAATATATATTCTAAACCATATATATTCTTAAGAATATGCTGGAATAATGCCAATCTTAGAGAAAGGTATGTGAAATTAAAGCAAGGTGATGATAATTATTTAATAACCAGCTTAAGCTCATAAATTTCATTCAATATTCATAAGATATGATTAGTAATATTTTATAAATATAATAAATAACATAAAATCATGTTATGAATAAATATGGGGGAAATAAAATGAGAAAGTTAATATCTGGTGCTTTAGTGGTAATTTCAGTATTAGTTTTAAGTCCAACTGAAGCTAGTGCTGAATGGAGACAAGATAATAATGGCTGGTGGTACTCAGAAGGAAATTCATATGCTAAGGGATGGAGAGACATTAATGGAAAGACGTATTATTTTGATTCAAATGGATATATGAAAACTGGATGGGTGCAAGATAATTATTATGAGACTTGGCATTATTTTTATCAAGATGGAGCTATGGCACATGGTACTGTAATTGATGGATATGAACTAGATGAAGATGGAACTTGGATTAAACCATCCAAGGAAGCTGAAGAAGCAAGAAATTTAATATTAAAAGAAGACAGCAGTTACATTTCAAAAATGAATGCTGCTTATGGCGCTAAGCTGACAAAAAGATATTTTGAAGGGAATATTAATAAGTTCATAACCAATGATAAATGGAATCTACCAGTAGAGGATGTATATGTGTTTAGCCTTACAGGATCTTATAATGATGAATACTGTGGATACATGGTTGGTAAGACAAGTAAAAATGTATATTGCGTGCCACATCAAGGAGGACTTTCAATATATCAAATAAAGAATAATGAAATAGTAAAAACTTATAAGTGGCTTGATAGCTATGGATATGATGGTAACTGGCGTAATTTAGACAAAGATAAATAATTTTAAATAAAGTCGATTTTTTCATTAAAAACTTTATGTATATTTATATAATAAAAATCCAAGGTTTATGAGCCTTGGATTTTTAAGTATGTACAATTTTATAATTCATGCTTAAAGAATAATACATAAATGCAATTACAACATTACTAAATCATAGACAAATCATTTAATAATTCCATTAATATGTTATTGGTTATTAGATAAAACCTGTAAAACTTCATTTATATCTGGAAGTTGTTCTGATGGATAAACTTTTATCCATTGAACTTTACCATCTTCATTTATGATTATGTTGGCACGTGCTGATATTCCCTTAGTTTTATCAAATATTCCATAGTCACATGCTATTTTACCATAAGGCCAAAAATCTGATAGAAGACTAACATTCTTAATTTGGAGAACGGTTGCCCATGCTTCTTTGCAAGGCTGAGAATCTACACTGAATCCAAGTGGAACAGTGTTGAGATTTTGAAATTTCTCGAAATTAGTTTCTAATGCTCGAATTTGATCTGTACATACTGGTGTCCAAGCTAGAGGATGCCAGGAAAGAAGTACTTTTTTTCCTTTAAAATCAGATAACTTTATATCTTGTTTTTTATTATCTTTCGCTTTAAAATCTGGTGCATCTGCACCTATTGTAATTGGAGTCATTATAATCTTCCTTTCTCTTTAAATTCTCTTAATATAGAATTCCCTAAACAATAGTTTTTATGAAAATTAAGAAGTAAAGGTATAAAAGAGCTATTTTTTCTAAAGATTATTCTAGATAAATAATAGGTGAAGCTTTAGAAAAATCAAAGACCATGCACAAAGCATATAAAAATATACCACTTATAAGTGATAACTAACCACTTACTGCTATCGTGTTTACAACGTAAAAGCCAGCCAATATAATAAAGATGTGGGGAGTGAAAATATGAAAATACGGGTTGAACTTGATAATGAAATTAAAGAAAATGAAGTTATTATTAAATGTAATGAATTAAATGAAGAGGTTAGAAATATCCAAATTGTGCTTGGTGAGCTGCTGTCACAAAAAAAGCATATAACCTTTTACAAAGGAGAAACAGAGTATTATCTTTCACTAGAAGAAATTTTGTTTTTTGAAACTGAAGAAAGTGGTATTTGTGCACATACCATTAATAATATATATAACGTAAAGTATAAGCTATATGAACTCGAGGAATTATTGCCAGGATATTTTATGAGAGTTTCAAAATCAACAATACTAAATACAAATCATATTTACTCCATAACAAAAAGTATATCATCATCAAGCAGAGTTGAATTTCAAAATACTCACAAGCAGGTGTATGTTTCAAGATATTATTACAAGCCATTAAAAATTAAATTATTAGAAAAGAGGAAATAATGATGAAAAAAGAAAGAGTCTTCTGGGGAATTTTATTTATACTAGCAGGTATCTTTATGGTTATAAGTAAACTTGGATACTTTCCAGATATAAATGCATTTAGTTTGATATTAACAGTTTTTCTAGTAGTGGTCATTGCAAAAAGTATACCTCATCTTAACTTTTCAGGTATTCTATTTCCAATTGCATTTATTTGTATAATCTATGCTAAACAATTAGGAATTACAGCTATTACTCCTTGGACTGTGCTTATGGCAGCACTATTTGGTAGCATCGGCCTTTCAATGATTTTTCATAAACATGTTAACTGGATTCATCATAATCATGTTCATGAGGATTATAAATTCGAAAAAATTGACATAGAAGATGAAGGTAATATTATATTTAGAAATTCATTTGGAGCTTGTATTAAATATATAAATACAAATGAATTTGAACAAGCTGATCTTAACTGCTCATTTGGAGCTATGAAGGTGTATTTTGATAATGCAGTTATGAGCAGCGAAAATGCTATAGTAAGAGTTAATGCTTCTTTTTCAGGAGTAGAGTTATATATACCAAGAACTTGGAAGGTTGATAATAAGACTAATGTATTTTTAGGTTCTGTTGATGAAAAAAATAGAAACAATGAGAGATCGACAAATACATTAACGTTAGTTGGAGATGTTAGTTTTTCAGGAGTAGAAATAATTTATATATAAATAAGAAGATGTTAAGAAAAAGTGCTAAATATCATGAGATATAGCACTTTTTTTGTTTAGGAACTACCCATGAAGGCAAAGCATTCACGAATGATGTAGTTCTTTTTTGTGCTCAGATATGGCCATTAGGCTTTTTAATCTCGTTTTTGAATTAACATTCAAAACTTGCTTTTCGCATACAAAAACTGCATTTCATTTACAAATATTCAGTTGTCAATTACAAACATTGCATTTAGATTTACAAAATAGCATTTCGTTTTACAATTGAGTTGATGATCCGGTCTTTTTTTGCTTAAAAACAAATAAATAATGAAAATTAATAAAAATTTATTGAAAAACGATAAATGGTGTGATATCTTATATATATAATTTAAAAGTGAGGTGCTTTTTATGAAACGATATTCAACGATTTTTTTAAAGATAAATGTTATTCTTATCGGAGTTCCAGTTCTTGCTTTATGTATATTTGGGGCAATTCGATTGACTAATAATCCAATAAATCCAGACTATGCAAATATGATATATCCAATTTTAGCAGGTATGCTTGTATCAGTTGTGCCGTTCTTTGCTGCATTGTATCAGACTTTAAAGCTTTTAGGGTATATTGATAAAAACATAGCGTTTTCTGAGTTATCTGTAAAGGCTTTAAAGAATATAAAATACTGTGCAGTTATAATATCTGCATTATATGTGGTGGTAATTCCATTTGTTTACTTGTTAGCAGAGAAAGACGATGCTCCAGGTTTAATAATAATTGGAATGATACCTATCTTTGCTTCATTGGTAATCGCAGTTTTCTCTGCTGTTCTTCAAAGGCTCTTAAAAGAAGCCATAGACATAAAATCAGAAAATGATTTAACAGTGTAAGGCGTAAAGATTAATAATCTTAATGTACAGAATGAAGAATACAGGAGGAAAATAATATGGCGATTATAATTAATATTGATGTTATGCTAGCTAAAAGGAAAATGAGTGTGACCGAGCTTACTGAGAAAGTTGGAATAACAATGGCAAATCTTTCTATACTCAAAAATGGCAAGGCAAAAGCTATTAGATTTTCAACTTTAGAGGCAATATGCAAAGCCTTAGATTGTCAGCCAGGTGATATTTTAGAATTTAGAAATGATATATAAAGATTAAAAGTGAGATACAAATAGTAATGATTTTTATACAAAAGATAAGGAATACAGGAGTTTTTTTTATGAAACGAAGTCTTATCAGAATTATCTATAAAGGCTTTAAAGAATATAAGATACTGTGGAATTACAATCAGTGTTTTATATGTGATATCCATGCCACTCTTATTTCTCATGGCAGATGGAGACGATGCCCTAGGAATAATACTATTTGCATTATTAGTCATTTTTTCCACTAGTATGAGTGCAGTCTTTGCTAATATTTTTGAAAAAAGATGTCATAGCAATAGAATCAGTTAAATGTTAAGTGAATTTTAGTTAAGGAGGCAATATATGAAGATTAAATTAATTCAACCTGCAATGCTACCAAGGCCCATGGATACAAAATTAAAGACCAGAATGTCTCCTTCATTAGCTCTACTCACAATAGCAAATCTTACACCTAAAGAACATGAGATTATTATTGAAAATGAAAATGTTGATACGATAGATTTTGATGAAAATGTTGATTTAGTTGCTATAACTGTTACTGTAGATGTTATGAATAGGGCAGTAGAAATATCAAAGGAATTCCAAAAGCGTGGGGTAAAAGTAATTGCAGGAGGTATACATATAACAGCAGATCCAGAAGGAGCTGTAAATAGCTTTGATGCAATCATTATAGGAATGGCTGAGAGGGTTTGGGAGAAAGTTCTTAAGGATACAGAAAATAATTCAATAAAAAAAATATATTATGATATGGAAAATATTAATGGAAACGAAATAGTATCTCCTGATTATAGTATGATAGATAATAAGAAATATTTATATACTAATATAATTAGTACAAGCAGGGGATGTCCTTTTAAATGTGATTTTTGCTATAATAGCTGCACTAATTCCATTAAAACTTATATTAATAGGCCCATAGAAGATGTAATTAAAGACATTAAAGTACTAAAAACAAAACATATTATGTTTATTGATGATAATTTTATTGGAAATCCTAAATGGACTAAGGAATTATTAAAAGAAATAAAACCTCTAAAGTTGAAATGGAATGCAGCAGTTACATCTAATATAGTGGATATGCGTGATCTATTAGATGAGATGAAAGAATCAGGGTGCCAAAGCCTTTTTATAGGGTTTGAAAGTATAAATAGTAAGTCAATAGAAAGCGTACATAAGGTTCAAAATAGTGTAAGCAGATATGAGAAGCTTATAGATGAGATTCATAAAAGAGGAATAATGATAAATGCAAGCTTTGTTTTTGGATTAGATGAAGATGATGCATCAATATTTAAGAGCACATTAGAGTGGATAGTTAAAAATAAAATAGAAACAGTAACTTCTCATATAATGACTCCTTATCCTGGCACAAAGTTATACTCATCATTATTAAAGAAAAATAGAATAGTAGATTATAATTTATCTAATTATAATACTTCGCATGTTGTATACAAACCAAAGAATATGACAGCAGAAGAATTATATAATGGCTATCTATGGATATATAAAGAAGTATATACGTTTAAGAATATAATAAAGAGACTTCCTAAATCTAAAAAACAATGGATTCCATTTTTAGCTTTTAATTTACTTTATAGGAAGTTTGGAAAGCTAACTGAGTTGGTATGTAATATTGTTTCCTTTGAAGTTATAGGAAGGCTTTCCAGATGGGTTGCTTATAGGATAAAGTAATTGGTAGATGAGTATATGGATGAAATTAATGCCTGACATTGTTAGGCATTATAAAAGTGCCATTTATAGTAAAAGCCAATTTGATTATTTAACTAAGCATAAATTTAGCTTAAATAAATTACTTATTAATTGGTTTTAAAATAAATTTTAATATTTTTTTCCACCAAAGAGATAGAGCACCTAATAAAGTGATGATGAGAAACATTACTATATTGTATATGACATCTATATTTTGAATATTTGAGATTGATTCAAACAATCCAAGTCGTATTAAGTGTAGGATTATAATTGTAAGATATGTTAACGTGTAAATTACTCGAAATATTTTTTTGAGTCTGTCAAGACTTTCGTGTAAACTTCAAAAAGTAATATGTTTATTTTATAAGGTTGGAGGTAGAATA
>NZ_JAKGTE010000070.1:0-4215 GCF_022324665.1 Clostridium sp. YIM B02500
CAATTTTCTTCCCTACAATTCTCATTGTAGTTATTAATTTATGTCACCCTCAAGCGACTTATTTAGTATATCATCTGTTTTACATACTGTCAATAACTTTTTAAATTTTTTTGAACTCAATCAGAAAAGTTATTCTTAGTTCAATTCAAGTTATTTATGTACCTCAACGACGTTTATTATATTAACATATATGATAATTGTCTTATTATATTAAATTATCCCATTAAATGACTTTATATTCATTATAGTGTAAAATTTATGTGAAATTCTCTCTAATTCTATTAGTGATACACTAGGAATAGTTATATTATATACTATATAAACTTTCACTAACTTTTCTTTATTTCCATTATGTTTAAGTACAACAGCTTAGCGCATTTGATATAAAAAAAGCAAATTTCGCTTACAAATATTTTGGTAAACAAAACTTGCTTTTTTTAACTTATCTTATATATAAACTTATATCATTTCCAAAATTAGTTGCTTATTAATAGCTTATTTATTGTTATACCCTATCTTCTCTAGAATAATTAAAGCAGTATCTTCAATAGCTCTCTCTGTAACATCTATAGTCTTACATCCTATTTTTCTCATTATTTTATCTGCAAAATCAAGTTCTTCTAACACTCTTGCATCTCCTGCATATTCAATGTCGGACGTAATCCTATGAAACTTATCTAACCTTCTTTTCCTTATTTCAATTAATCTAAGTGGATTTATTGTTAATCCAAATACTTTTTTTCTATCAATTTCATATATTTCATCTGGAACTCCCACTTCAGGCATTAAAGGAATGTTTATTGCCTTTACCCCCTTATTGGCCAAATACATACAAAGTGGTGTTTTTGAAGTTCTTGAAAGTCCGATCAACACTACATCGGCATTCTTTAATCCCCTATAATCTTTACTATCATCATATTGCATAGCAAATTCCATGGCTTCTATTCTCTTGAAATATACTTCGTCTGTTTGCCTCATAGCACCTGGGTTGTATGTAGGATGTGTATTTAATATAGTTGATGCCACATTTATTATTGGCCCTAATACATTCATAACCGATATATTTTTTTCCATTGCTTTTTGTGTCAAATGCTCCCTTACATTAACAGTAATTATAGTAGATACAATTATCACGCTCTCGCACTCATTTGCGATATTCATTACATCTTCAACATCTTCTAAAGATTTTACATATGGAATTCTTTTAACATCTACTTTTTCTGTAAATTGACTTGCCGCTGCAACAGCAACTTGGTTTGCAGTTTCTCCTATCGAATCTGATACTGCTAAAATTGTTAACATATTTATACCTTCTTTCTCATAATCTCATGATACTTTTTATACCTTACTCTTTTTTTATAAATATATACCCTGACCAATGCTTACAATACTTTAATTAATTATGTATGTGTTCCTGTTATCTCTATATTAAACTAAATTTGGTTCATTTAACAGTAGTGAATTTTTTTTTACTATATGTTACACTTTAGTATAACGTAATACAATTACAGTTGGAGGTACTCTTATGAAAAATAAAAAAGTGTTAACTATAAGTATTCTTCCTTTGATGTGGACTATATATGTCTTATTCGAGCTTATTACTGGAAGAATTAATGATCTTAGAACAATTTTATTTAATATGATACTAATTATATTATTTGCACTAGTAGGTCTATTCAGCTACATAATCGGAATTAAATACGAACGTGGATTTAAGTCTAATACACTTGTAATTCTATTTTTCTTTCTTTTTCTATTTGATCAAGGAATAAAGATATTAATAAAACTCTTTTGGTTTAATAATGATTTTCCTATAATATCTAGCTTGTTATATTTTCGACCTATAATTAATACTGAAGGTTCTTGGCTAAATGCTAGATTTGGAGCATCCGTTAATTTTCCTATTTTAATAACTATAAATATATTTGCTATATTTATTTTTATCGAAGTATATAGATATTATTTATACAAAGGAAACAAGGATTTCTGGGCCGATATGTGCTTTATTTTTGTATGCTGTGGTGCTACATGTTCGCTGATTGACAAGATTTTTTATGGTGGTAGTTTAGATTTTATAGGAATAAGTAATTTATTCATTGCTGATATAAAAGACTTATATATTAATATAGGAATATTATTCTTTGCCCTTACTATGTTTAACAATGGATACCTTGCATCTAATGAAGATACATCAGTTAAGGAAGATATTCAATCATTAAGAAAGTTTTTCTTATTTATAAAAAAGGATATCTCGCATAAGTTCAAATCCTTCTAAACAGTTATCTATTAGATTAGTAAAACCTATGAATACTTATTTAATGTTATTCATTTTATAAATTTGTAATATGATATGTTTCAAAATTTATAAAGGTAAATAAAAAAAGAGTTTTACTTTAAGTAAAACTCTTTTATTTATATAAATACTAAGCAAGTTTTTCAATAAGATTACTTTTAATAAAGTAATTGGTGGCTCACCCGGGAATCGAACCCGGGACACCATGATTAAAAGTCATGTGCTCTACCGACTGAGCTAGTGAACCATCTTACCTCGCAACGTCCTACTCTGCCACACAGTCTCCCATGCAGTACCATCGGCGCTATAGACCTTAACTTTCCTGTTCGGAATGGGAAGGAGTGTTACCTCTATGCCATCATCACGAGATTTTAATTAATAGTTAATACAATCTTCATCTATTACTTCAAATTTATGAAATAATCTTTATATAACTATTTTATAATATCTTGTCGAAAACTTGTCTCAACAAGATATTATTATACATAGTATTATCTATTATGTCAACACTTATTCAGAAATAAAACTTATTTTATTTTTTCGATATATTCTTTTATTAACTCTATAGATCTTTTAAACTTGCTCAACTCTTCTTTTGTCATATGAATTTCCACTACCTCTTTAACCCCATCAGCATTTAAAACAGCAGGTACTCCACAAAAAACATCTTTTTCTCCATACTCGCCATCTAATAATGTAGATACTGGCATTATCTTGTTTTCATCATTTATTATCGCTTTTATGACTCCTACAGCTGCTGTTGCTATACCATAATACGTTGTTCCTTTTCTATTGTACACTTCCCAACCTGCTCTCGCTGTTTCCAGTACTAGTTTATCTAAGTCAACTTCTCCTACTCTATCTTTATTGTCTTTTAATATCTCGTAGAATGACTTTCCTCCAACTGTAACATGAGACCATGGGACCATCTGTGAATCTCCGTGTTCTCCCATAGAATATCCTTGCACACTACGCGGATCAACATTTAATAGTTCTCCAATGAAATTTTTTAGTCTTGCTGAATCAACTGAAGTACCAGTTCCTATAATATGACTCTTTGGTAACCCAGATATCTTATAAACATGATATGCTATCATATCAACCGGATTGGAAATAACAATAAAGTGTCCTTTAAATCCACTCTTCATTATTGGCCTTACAATGGATTCTACTATTTTAGCTGATAATTCTAGTGTATCTAATCTAGTTTGCCCTTGCTTAGGCGGTGCACCAGCTGTTATTACCACAATATCTACATCCCCGCATTGCTCATAGTTCCCCCTGACAATTCTTATATTTCTATTCAAATATTCAATACAATGGTTTAAATCCATTACTTCCCCTAGAGCCTTTTCTTCATTTATATCAATCATTAATATCTCATCACATACCCCTTGAGTCATCAGACTAAAGGCTGTACTAGACCCTACTAATCCTGTTCCTATAATAGCCACTTTACTTTTTTTTAAACTCATATTTAACTCCTTTTAAGAAACTTATTCTTACTCATATTATTATTTTTATTTTACACTCATTTATTCACTTATAATTACTTATATATGCACGATTAAATATTATGGATTATATTATACACTATCTTAACTTTCTTCTAAGAATATAAAATCAGTCTTCGTATTCAAAATTTATCTAATTAATAAATTAATCCAATCTTTTATTCCTAAATGTTTATAATACTGAAAATAAATTACTTCTTTAATAATTTATTTTAAAACAAAAAAGGTTGTTAATAAAATTAACAACCTTTGTTATGGTGCGTCATCAGGGATTCGAACCCTGGACACCCTGATTAAGAGTCAGGTGCTCTACCAACTGAGCTAATCACGCAAATCTTACCTCGCAACGTCCTACTCTGCCACACAGTCTCCCATGCAGTACCATCGGCGCTATAGACCTTAACTTTC
>NZ_JAKGTE010000071.1:0-2529 GCF_022324665.1 Clostridium sp. YIM B02500
GACCATTATGTATTAAATGGTTCAAAAATCTTCATAACAAATGGTGGAGTTGCTGAAACTTTCATAATATTTGCTATGACAGATAAGAGTCAAGGAACAAAAGGAATTTCTGCATTCATAGTAGAAAAGTCATTCCCAGGATTCTCAATAGGAAAATTAGAAAATAAGATGGGAATCAGAGCATCTTCAACTACTGAGTTAGTTATGGAAAACTGTATAGTACCAAAAGAAAACCTACTTAGCAAAGAAGGTAAGGGATTTGGTATAGCAATGAAAACTCTTGATGGAGGAAGAATTGGTATAGCTGCTCAAGCTTTAGGTATTGCAGAAGGAGCTTTTGAAGAAGCTGTTAACTATATGAAAGAAAGAAAACAGTTTAATAAACCATTATCAGCATTCCAAGGATTACAATGGTATATTGCAGAAATGGACGTTAAAATCCAAGCTGCTAAATACTTAGTATACCTAGCTGCAACAAAGAAGCAAGCTGGTGAGCCTTACTCAGTGGATGCTGCAAGAGCTAAATTATTTGCTGCAGATGTTGCAATGGAAGTTACAACTAAAGCAGTTCAAATCTTTGGTGGATATGGTTACACTAAAGAATACCCAGTAGAAAGAATGATGAGAGATGCTAAAATATGCGAAATCTACGAAGGAACTTCAGAAGTTCAAAAGATGGTTATCGCAGGAAGCATTTTAAGATAGGAGGACTTTTAGAATGAATATAGTAGTTTGTGTAAAACAAGTTCCAGATACTACAGCAGTAAAAATTGATCCTAAAACTGGTACATTAATAAGAGATGGTGTTCCATCAATAATGAATCCAGAGGATAAACACGCTTTAGAAGGTGCATTACAATTAAAAGAAAAAGTTGGAGGAAAAGTTACTGTAATAAGTATGGGACTTCCAATGGCTAAAGCGGTTTTAAGAGAAGCATTATGTATGGGAGCTGATGAAGCTGTCCTATTAACAGATAGAGCACTTGGAGGAGCAGATACTTTAGCAACTTCAAAGGCACTTGCAGGAGTAATAGCTAAGTTAGATTATGATTTGGTATTTGCTGGAAGACAAGCAATTGATGGAGATACTGCACAAGTAGGACCAGAAATAGCAGAACATTTAAACATTCCTCAAGTAACTTACGTTCAAGATGTTAAAGTTGAAGGAAATATATTAATAGTAAATAGAGCATTAGAGGATGGACATCAAGTAGTAGAAGTTAAAACTCCATGTCTATTAACTGCAATCGAAGAATTAAATGAAACTAGATATATGAATGTTGTAGATATATTCGAAACTTCAGATGATGAAATCAAAGTTATGAGTGCAGCTGATATAGATGTAGATGTAGCTGAATTAGGGCTTAAAGGCTCACCTACAAAGGTTAAGAAGTCAATGACTAAGGAAGTTAAAGGTGCAGGAGAAATCGTAAGAGAAGCACCTAAAAATGCAGCATACTATGTTGTAGGAAAATTAAAAGAAAAACACTACATCTAAGATAATAGGAGGGTAATTTATTATGAATATAGCAGATTACAAAGGCGTTTGGGTCTTTGCTGAACAAAGAGAAGGCGAATTACAAAAAGTATCTTTAGAACTACTTGGTGAAGGTAGAAGAATTGCTGATGAATTAGGAGTAAATCTTACAGCTTTATTATTAGGTAGCAACATAGAAGGATTAGCAAAAACTTTAGCAGAGCACGGTGCAGATGAAGTTTTAGTTGCTGATGATAAAAACTTAGAACACTATACAACTGATGCTTATACAAAAGTTATTTGTGATTTAGCAAATGAAAGAAAACCAGGAATATTATTCGTAGGAGCTACTTTCATCGGAAGAGATTTAGGTCCAAGAATAGCTGCTAGATTATCAACAGGATTAACAGCAGACTGTACATCAATTGATGTTGATGTTACAAATGGCGATCTTTTAGCTACAAGACCAGCATTTGGTGGTAACCTAATGGCTACAATTGCTTGTCCAGAACATAGACCACAAATGGCAACAGTAAGACCAGGAGTATTTGCAAAGATTACAACTGATCCATCTAAATGTAAAATTGAAAAAGTTGATGTTAAATTAGCAGATAGCGATGTAAGAACTAAAGTTTTAGAAACTATAAAAGCTAAGAAGGATATCGTTGATATAGCTGAAGCAGATTTCATCGTATCAGGTGGTAGAGGAGTTGGAAACAAAGAAAACTTCCAATTACTTAAAGAATTAGCAGAAGCTCTAGGCGGAACTGTAGCTGGATCAAGAGCAGCTGTAGAAAAAGGATGGATTGATGGAGCATATCAAGTAGGTCAAACTGGTAAGACTGTTAGACCTCAAATATATATAGCTTGTGGTATTTCTGGAGCTATCCAACACGTTGCTGGTATGCAAGATTCAGATTTAATCATTGCTGTAAATAAAGATGATTCAGCTCCAATAATGAAAATTGCTGACTATGCAATAGTTGGTGATCTTACTAAGGTAGTACCAGAATTAATAGCTCAAGTTAAAGAAATAAAGAGCGCTGAATAAT
>NZ_JAKGTE010000073.1:0-2007 GCF_022324665.1 Clostridium sp. YIM B02500
AGCTGCATCTATATCAACTTGCATTCCTCTGTCTATAGCATCTTTACAATATGCAACTGCTTTTGGAGCATTAACTGCAATTCTACTCGCCATTGCTTTTGCTTCATCCATTAAACTTTCTAATTCAACTACTTTATTAACTAAGCCTATTCTATAAGCTTCTTCTGCATTTATAAGATCACAAGTATATATTAATTCTTTAGCCTTTCCTGGTCCTACAATTCTAGCTAATCTTTGAGTTCCACCAAATCCTGGAGTAATTCCAAGACCCGCTTCTGGTTGCCCAAATTTAGCTTTTACTGAAGCTATTCTTATGTCACAAGACATAGCAAGTTCACATCCACCACCAAGAGCAAATCCTGATATAGCTGCAATAACTGGCTTATCCAATTTTTCTAATCTTCTGAAAACATTGTTTCCTAAAATTCCAAATTTTTTACCTTGTTCTTCATTAAGATCTTTCATTTCTGAAATATCCGCCCCAGCAACAAAAGATTTTTCACCAGCACCAGTAACGATAACTGTATACATATTGCTGTCTTTTTCTAAATCTCCTAAAACAGCGTCTAAATCCTTTAATGTTTCTGAATTTAATGCATTTAGTGCTTTGGGTCTATTGATTGTAACAATAGCTAGATGTCCTTCTTTTTCAAGAATCACATTTTTTAGTTCCATTTTAATGACCTCCTTCAAATTTGGTTATTTATTTTTTAAATTTAATTTTTAAGTATCTACCACCTTATCTATTAATGAAAACATATTTCACTATGCATATGGGAATACGAAATTGTTTACAAAAGTTTTTAAAAAAGATATCCTATTCTTAAATAGCAAATAGCATTGCACTAAAGATTGTGGAAAAATTAAGTTATATATATTAGTTCACTTACTACTCCCGTTAATTTTATTATTAGCAATAAGCATGCCAATCATATTTTTTCCATGAAACCTTATATATTGTGGTTTTCGTAATCAATTCCTAAATATATCAATTTTATTTATGTCTATATTTTGTACACCTTTAATTATATTTCTTAGAATGACTTCTTCTAAATTGAGTTTCCCAATTTTTTGAAGAGTTAATTTCCTACTTTCTTAACGAGATTTAGTATACAACTCGTTGTTCTTTATTTTTAATTCTTGTTCATATATCTTAATATCACAATCTGAATCCGAATATTCATTTAAAAACCTCATAATTCTACTGTTTTCATCTAACTTTAACAGCATACATATTGTATAAAAATATGCTATTGAAATAAATGCGCCAATCAATCTATTATTTCTAAATATAAAGAGAATGAGAATGATTGGTACTACATAAAGCAAGTTGCTTAATCTTAGTGCATACTTAAGTATTTTTGCTAAAAATATTTTATTCTTTAATTTTTTAATTTGCTGCTTATACTGTTTATTTTCTTCAACGTGTTTCAATAAGCGTTCCGTTTTATCCATAAATTCCCTCCTTGATAAATTTATTTATTTTCAAGTGTTACTTTTATTATTAGCAATAAGCATGCCAATCACTTCTTTTTTATGAAACCTTATATATTGCTGTTGTCGCAACTAAGTCCCTTAATATATCAATTGGATTTATGTCTATTTTTTTTACATGTCTTAACAATATACATATGTAAAAATGGAGATATCTTATCAAAAGATAAATTGGCTGAGGAGTTTAAGCCTTTAGTCATTAATATTTCTAATAGAATCTCTAATAAATAGCCATATATCTTTTAAGAATAAACATAAAAATACTTCTAATAAACTGCAAAAAAAGGATTTATAATTTATGGCTGGAAAAAGAGCCGCAAAGGTTCCTAAAAATGATTTTGAATATGATGAAGGTGAAGTGTGTGGTTTTTCTAGTGAAGCTCCTTTAACTGGTGACGATTCTCATAAAATAACTAAAAAAAGGCAATAAACCTTGATGATGAAGTGCACCCCAAATGTTAGACATATGATATAATCATATTTAATATTTGGAGGTGCATTTTTTCATGTGGA
>NZ_JAKGTE010000074.1:0-1832 GCF_022324665.1 Clostridium sp. YIM B02500
ACCTCCTTGTATAATCTAGCTATAACATTTGATAGAAAACTAAATACATTTCTAACGAACATTACAACTTAAATTTACTTTCTTATTCTTGATTATTAATCTGCTTACGGCCACGTTAGTGGAGGCAGCATTTCATATTTTTATATAGTTTTCTATTTAAATTCCTGTAAAGGAATCTAACCAAATTAAATATATTTTAGTATAATACTCCTGAATAGAGGATAGATGTACACCTCCTGGGAAGTTCTTAATAACTCATACCCGTAAGTTAGCGTATCATTCCATCAGGTAGAATTCTATGTTTAGCTGGTTGGGTTTCCTTTAGGAATTACCCGTGTCACAAACAAGGTTATAGACTAACTGATAGATTGGAAGCTCTATTCTATCTCAAAATTAAATTCAAGGGAGATATATACAATGTCTAAATTTTTTTATAGTCCTACAGTAGGAATTGATATTTCAGCAGATTTTTCATGGGTTGCAATACTCGCTCCGAATGGAGAAATTTATAAGAAGGCTTTTAAGATAAAGCATGATGTTAATGGCTTCAATCACTTAATTAATGAAATAAAAAAAGTGGAAGAAGAGTTTAACATGAAAACTGGCATTTTCATGGAGTCCACCGGAGTGTACCACTTCTCTCTTTTCCACTATCTTAATAAAAATTTTGATAACACATTTGTTATCAATCCACTCATTACTAAGTGTAACAAAAATGGAGACATAAGAAAAGTGAAAAATGATAAAAAAGATGCCTTATCCATTGCCAAAATAGGAAAATTTCAAAATATTAAATATTCGCAAAGCGTTAGCCTTGATATTTTCCTATTAAAATCTCTTATAAGGGAATATTACAAACTTACAGATACTTGCTCTACTTTCAAGAAAAAGTTAGCTACTGATTTAAGAGTTATTTTTCCAGGTTACAATACTGTTTTTTCTAATGTGACAACTAATACCTCAATTGCTATTTTAAGTGATTATCCTACACCACAATCAATATTAGAATCACCTAAAGAAGATATATTAAAAATTCTTCTTAGTGTATCCAGAAAAGGAATCGCATGGTCTGAGCAAGCATGCTCAAAGCTAATTAATATAGCTAATGAGGCTGCTGTAATAGGCCTACCGTTGCACGGATTCTCGGTTAAAATCACTAGTTCAATAACATTAATAAATGCTATTGAAAACGAAATAGACAATTTATTAAAGGAAATAGAAACTCTTATCAATTCCACTAATTTTCCTGAACAGATTAAAAAGAATATTGAACTTATAGATTCTATTCCTGGTATAGGACCACTAACAGCTATTACAATAATAGCTGAAATAGGTGATATTAATGGTTTTGTAAAACCTAAACACCTAGTTGCCTTCTTTGGTATTGATAGTTCTATTAATGAGTCAGGTAAATTCAAAGGCAATCAAAATAATATTTCAAAACGAGGAACGCGAATAGGTAGAAGAGCATTGTATGCTATCGCACTTGCTTCTATAAGAAGCAGTCGTAACGGAATTCCTATAAATAGCATTTTATTGGACTATTACCAAACAAATCTTAAAGGAAAAAAGGCTAAAGTAGCTTTAGTTGCTATAATGCACAAAATCATAAATTATATTTTTGCGGTTCTCCGAGACCAAACACCATTTGAGCAAAGAGATCCTAAAATACATAAACAAATGTTTCTAGAAAATAAATCTTTAACTAAAGCTGCTTAATTGTTATTCCAAAATTTGTAACCATTCGTGTTTTAAAGTGGTTTATTTCTCATGCACTTTTTTATTAAAAATATATTTTTAATTTTTACTTGACTATTATTAGCTGGTCTAAA
>NZ_JAKGTE010000076.1:0-1529 GCF_022324665.1 Clostridium sp. YIM B02500
GCGGCCGGCCATCATCAGTGATCCTCTACAATCATCGACTTTCAGCAAATTAAGATGGCTGCTGCCTTCTCCTCCACCGTTGGAGCTCCGGCGTCCACTCCGACCAACTTCCTGGGGAAGAAGCTGAAGAAGCAGGTGACATCGGCGGTGAACTACCATGGCAAGAGCTCCAACATCAACAGGTTCAAGGTGATGGCCAAGGAGCTGGACGAGGGCAAGCAGACCGACCAGGACAGGTGGAAGGGTCTCGCCTACGACATCTCCGATGACCAGCAGGACATCACCAGGGGGAAGGGTTTCGTCGACTCCCTTTTCCAGGCTCCCACGGGTGATGGCACCCACGAGGCCGTCCTCAGCTCCTACGAGTACCTCAGCCAGGGTCTCAGAACGTACGACTTCGACAACACCATGGGAGGCTTCTACATCGCCCCTGCTTTCATGGACAAGCTCGTCGTCCACATCTCCAAGAACTTCATGACCCTCCCCAACATCAAGGTCCCACTCATCCTGGGTATCTGGGGAGGCAAGGGTCAGGGAAAATCCTTCCAGTGTGAGCTCGTCTTCGCCAAGATGGGGATCAACCCCATCATGATGAGCGCCGGAGAGCTGGAGAGCGGCAACGCCGGAGAGCCGGCGAAGCTGATCAGGCAGCGGTACCGTGAGGCGGCAGACATCATCAAGAAGGGGAAGATGTGCTGCCTCTTCATCAACGATCTGGACGCGGGTGCAGGTCGCATGGGAGGCACCACCCAGTACACGGTGAACAACCAGATGGTGAACGCCACCCTGATGAACATCGCCGACAACCCAACCAACGTGCAGCTCCCCGGGATGTACAACAAGGAGGACAACCCCCGTGTCCCCATCATCGTCACCGGCAACGACTTCTCCACGCTGTACGCGCCGCTCATCCGTGACGGGCGTATGGAGAAGTTCTACTGGGCTCCCACCCGCGACGACCGTGTCGGCGTCTGCAAGGGTATCTTCCGCACCGACAACGTCCCCGACGAGGACATCGTCAAGATCGTCGACAGCTTCCCAGGCCAATCCATCGATTTCTTCGGCGCTCTTCGTGCCCGTGTTTACGACGACGAGGTGCGCAAGTGGGTGTCGGACACGGGTGTGGAGAACATTGGCAAGAGGCTGGTGAACTCGAGGGAGGGCCCACCGGAGTTCGAGCAGCCCAAGATGACGATCGAAAAGCTCATGGAGTACGGATACATGCTTGTGAAGGAGCAGGAGAACGTCAAGCGTGTGCAGCTGGCTGAGCAGTACTTGAGCGAGGCTGCTCTTGGTGACGCTAACTCCGACGCCATGAAGACTGGTTCCTTCTACGGTTCTGCGCCATCCAGCTGAATAAAAGATCTCTAGCTATTCGCATCCCATCGATGCATCGTAGGCGGCCTGCATAGGAGGAGGAGGGCAAGGAGCACAGCAAGCAGGTAACCTGCCTGTGCCGGAAGGTTGCACCGACCCTGTTGCCAAGAACTTCGACCCAACGGCGAGGAGCGACGACGGCAGCTGCCTTT